>NZ_JBPKJK010000113.1:0-30257 GCF_051756985.1 Saccharothrix sabaoui | reverse complement strand
GGCCCGGCCTGCCTCGCGAGCCCGGCCGGCCTGATCCGCCTGCCTGGGCAAAGCGCCCTGCGTGAGCAAAGCGGCCCGCCCGGGCAGAGCCGCCCGCCTGGACAGAGCCGCCCGCCTGGGCAGAGCCGCCCGGCCCATCGGCGGCGTGCACCCCGCCCGCGCCGGGGTGGATGCCCGGTCGTGGCGCGTGGCCGGCGGGGTGAGGGCCATGTCGCGGTTGTCGTCGCGTGCATCCGCGCCGGGACCGGCACTGGTGCCGGCACCGGGACCGGCACCGGCACCAGCGGCGACGCGGGTCGGGCTGGTGGCGCGGCTCGGGTCGGGAGTGGTGGGGCTCGGATCGGGAGTGGGGGTGGGCCGGTGGGCCGGTGCCCGCACGCCTGCCTGCGCGGACCGGTGGGCTCGCCCTGCTGCGGGACCGGCGGGGGACTCGCCGTCGCGCTGGGGGAGCGGGTCGGGTCGCGGGGCCTGTGCGAGGGGGTTCCCCCGCGGCTGGTGTGCGGGCACGGTGGGTCAGCCCTCGATGTCGGTGGCGCGGCCGGTGGGTTCCCAGGCGGCCAGTTCGGCCCGGACGGTGTCCAGCCGGGCGGTGATGGCGTCGTGGGCGTCGTTGCCCAGGACCAGGCGCAGCGGGGTGCGGTCGGCGTCGAGCGCGTCCCGGATTGCCTGCGCCGCCTTGGCCGGGTCACCCGGTTGGGTGCCGTCCATGTCCCGGACCAGCTTGCGGATCGGGTCCATGACGCCGGCGTAGTCCTCGATCGGCTCGCCGAAGCGCAGGGCGTTCCCCGCGAACGCCGTGCGGAACGCGCCCGGCTCCGGGATCAGCACCTTGATCCCGAACGGCGCGACCTCGGCGGCCAGCCCCTCGGACCAGCCCTCCAGGGCGTACTTGGCGGTGCAGTAGGCCGCGAAGCCCGGCCACACCACCTGGCCGCCCATGCTGGACACCTGCACGACCGCCCCCGTCCGGCGCGCCCGCATGTGCGGCAGGACGGCCTTCGTCAACGCGATCGGCCCGTGCAGGTGCACGTCGAGCAGGGCCCGCAGCTCGGCGTCGGGCGTCTCCTCCGCCGCCCCGATGAAGCCGTGCCCGGCGTTGTTCACGAGCACGTCGATGTGCCCGTGCCAGGTGATCGCGTCGTGCACCGCGCGCGCCGCCTCGGCCGGGTCGGTGACGTCCAGGCGCACCGGCGTCACGCGGTCGGGGGCCAGGGCGATCAGCGGTGCGAGTGATTCCATCTGACGGGCGGTGGCGACGACGGTGTCGCCGTGCGCCAGCGCGTTCTCCGCGACGGCACGACCCAGACCCGACGAGGTACCGGTGACGAACCACACCCGACCGGGACGGTGACCGTTCGGGCGCGGTACCTGGTTGGTGCTCAAGGGTCCTCCTCACGTGGCGCACACGACGCGTGGTGCCGGGGGGTGCGATCACACCCCGCACGATCAAGAAGACACCGGGACTTCACGTCCCGTCCAAGACCCTTGTCCATGCGTTCACGGCATAGATCGCCACCGACCCCGCTCTGGAGGCTCCGCAACACCATGGACGTCGACACCCGTGTCCTGCGCTACTTCGTCGCGGTGGCCGAGCAGCTGAGCTTCACCCGCGCCGCGGAACGGCTGTTCGTGTCCCAGCCCGCGCTGAGCCGGCAGATCCGCCAGCTCGAAGCGGAACTCAAGATCAACCTGTTCCTGCGCACGAGCCGCGAGGTCAGCCTGACCAGCGCCGGCGAGGCCCTGTTGCCGGTCGCGCGGAAGCTCATCGCCGACTGGCAGGGCGCGCAGCGCACCGCGCGCGGCATCGCGGCGGCCGAGAACCGGGTGCTGCGCATCGGTTTCGAGGCCACCGGCGCGGGACCGCTGACCACGAGGGCGCGCACCGCGTTCGCCCGCCGCCACCCGGACGTCGTGGTCGAGCCGAAGCGGTTCGACTGGGGCGGGGAGGTGGCGGCGCTGCGGGACGGCCTGGTGGACATCGCGTTCCTGTGGCTGCCCGCCGACACGACCGGTTTCCACACCGAGATCGTCGCGGTGGAGGAGCGCGTGGTGGGCCTGGCCGGCCGGCACCGCCTGGCCGGGCGGGAGAGCGTCGGCATCATGGACCTGCGCGACGAGCCGGTCGTGTGGACCCGCAAGGCGCCGCGCTACTGGGTCGACTGGTGGGCGGTGAACCCGCGGCCGGACGGCTCGGAGCCCAAGTGGGGCCCGGAGAACGGCAACGTCGAGGAGATGCTGGAGCACGTGGCCGCGGGCGAGGCGATCTGCATCGGGCCGAGCTCGATGGGGGCCTACTACGCCCGCCCGGACCTGGTGTGGCGGCCGATCACCGACGTCGCGCCGCTGCGCATCGCCTTCGCGCGGCCGGCGACCAGCACGAACCCGCTGGTCGCCGACTTCGCCGAGGTGGTCCGGGAACTGTCCGAACTGGACTGACGACTAGCTGCTCCACCTGGTCGACGCGCCCGCCGTCACGTCCAGCACGGTGCCGGAGACGTAGCGGGCGCGCGGCGAGGCGAGGAACGCGATCGAGTCGGCCACGTCCTCGGGCTCGATCAGCCCCACCGGCTGCGTGTTGTACGAGCGCAGCGCGCGCTCCAGGTCCTCGACGGTCGTGCCGCCCGCCCACCGGTAGGTGGCCTCGTTCAGCACGAGCGGGGTGCGCACGCCCGTCGGGGCGACGCCGCTGACCCGCACGCCGGCCGGGCCGACCTCGGTCGCGACCGCCTTGACCAGGCCGATCACGCCCCACTTGGCCGCCTGGTAGTGCGGCAGCAGCGGCGCGCCGTGGCGGCCCTCGCTGGAGGACACCACGATGATCGACCCGCTCTTGCGGGCCACCAGGTGCGGGATGACGGCGCGCATCGTGTTGGCGACGCCGATCAGGTTGACGTCGATGACGTCGGCGAACTGCCGCGGTGACATGTCGGCCATCGCGTTGTAGGTGTTGATGCCCGCGTTGGCGACCGCGATGTCGAGCCGGCCGTGGTCGCGGACGACCTGCCGGGCGATCTCCTGCAACCGGCCCGCGTCGCGCACGTCGGCCTTGACCGCGGTCGCGCGCCGGCCGAGGGCGCGCACGCGCCGCACGGTGTCGTTCAGCTCGGCCTCGCTGCCCAGCGGGTAGTCCAGCTCGATCGCGTCGGGCGAGGCGATGTCCAGCGCCACCACGTCCGCGCCCGCGCGGGCGAGGGCCACGCACGTGGCCCGCCCGATGCCGCGCGCCGCGCCGGTGACCAGCGCGACCTGCCCGCGCAGGTCGCCGACGCCCCGGTCGGCGGGTTCGGCCGCCGCGACCCCCGCGCCCAGCGCACCCGCGCCCACGACCCCGGCGCCCACCACGCCGGCACCCACCGCCCCGGCACCCGCCAGCAGCGCCCGCCTGCTCACCGCGCCGGGCTCGGCGCCCGGTCCCTGATCAGTCATGGGCACGATCGTGGTGAGGCCGCCCGCGCCGTGTCCAAGACCCGCGGCGATGCCGTTTGGTAATGGCACTCGTGCACCCGGTCAAGTCCGACCAGTAGCAAGCCTCGCCTTGTCGATCATGACGCGCGGCCGGTTGACTGGAGTCGTTCCCGGGCACGTCGACCCGAAACCCCTTGCGCCGCAACCTTTTCCGCAACGGGTGGAGCCGTGCCCAGACACCCCCCGAACGAGGAGACCCCATGAGTGACGCGGTGCGCACGCTGCTGCTCAACGCGGTGCGCCGGGACGACGCGGCCGAGGTCCGCGGCCTGCTGCGCAACGGCGTCGACCTGAACTCGCGCGGTCCGGACGGCCTGACGCCGCTGATGATCGCCGCGGGCAAGGGCAACGCCGACCTGGTGCGGCTGCTGCTGGACGCGGGCGCCGACGTCTACACCACCGACAGCGCCGCCGGCGGCACCGCGCTGCACAAGGCGGTGCAGGGCGGCGACCTGGAGACGGTGCGGGTGCTCGTCGAGGCGGGCGCGTTCGTCGACGCGGTCGCCACCACCACCGGCCACACGCCGCTGCTGGACGCGTTCTGGTACAAGCGGCCCGACGTCGTCGGCTACCTGCTGGACCGGGGCGCGGGCCTGAACCTGTCCACGCACTACGGGTTCTCGATGCGCGACCACTTCGAGTACGCGATCAACGTCAACACGCTCGGCCGGGAGAAGCTGCTGGCCGCGGAGGCGCTGCTCAAGCGGCGCGTCGAGGCCGACGAGCGGGCCGTGGAGCGGCAGCGGCTGATGGCCGCGACCGTCGCGGGCGACCTGATCGGCGTGCAGGTGCTGCTGGCCAACGGCGCCGAGGTCGACGCGCGCTCCCCGGTTCTCAACGGCTTCAACGACCTGCACACGCCGCTGCTGGTCGCCAGCCGCGACGGGCACACCGAGATCGTGCGGGCGCTGATCGCCGCGGGCGCCGACGTGAACGCCACCGAGCCGACGTTCGGCGCGGTGCCGCTGCACAAGGCCGTCTACAACGGGCACGCCGACATCACGCAGGTCCTCGTGGACACCCCCGGGACGGACATCGACTTCCAGGGCTCCACGAACGGCTACACGCCGCTGCACGACGCGCTCTGGCACGGCTTCGAGGAGTGCGCCCGCATCCTCGTCCGCGCCGGCGCCCGCCTCGACCTGGTCGGCCACGACGGCAGGACGCCGCTCGGCATGGCCGCCGACGTCTTCGGGCCCGACCACGACCTGACCACCACCATCCGCAACGCCTAGGGGGACCGGCACATGCTGTTCTACTGCCAGATGAAGTGGAACCACGAGGGGCGCATCAGCCTCGACGAGCTGTGGGAGCTGGAGGAGGAGGAGACCCGCCACGCGGAGGAGACGCTCAGCTCCGGCTACTGCATCGGCCTGTGGAAGGTCGCGGGCCAGAAGCGGGTCATCGCCGTGGTGGACGCCGAGTCCGCCGAGGAGCTCGACCGGTCGGTGTTCCGCCTGCCGATGCGCGAGTACCTGGAGTTCGAGGTGATCTGGCCGCTGCGCGACTACCTCGGCTTCGCGGAGGACGTGGCCAACCGCTACCGCCCCACCGAGGCGGAGGCGGGCCGATGATCCACCAGCTGATCTTCGCCCACCCCAGGCCGGGCCTGGGCGAGCAGGAGTTCCACCGCTACTGGGTGGAGGAGCACGCCGTGAACTACGCGGCGAAGATCCCGCAGATCCGGCAGTACGCGGTGGGCACCAGGGTCGAGCTGTCGCTGGACGAGCCGGAGCCGCTGTGGTCCGGTGTCGCCGAGATCTGGCTCGCGAACGAGGAGGAGCAGCTGGCGTCGTTGCAGACGCCGGAGTTCCTGGAGGGCGCCCGCCTCGACGAGCCGCGCTGGGCCGCGTTCTGGCGCACGCTGGTGATGGACACCGAGGCGCACGTCGTGCTGCCCGGTGAGCCGCAGCGCGCCGACCGGCCGGGCACGAAGCTGTTCGTGCTGGTCAAGCGGCGCGAGGGGATGCCGCTGACGGAGTTCCGCCAGTACAGCAGGGACGCGCACGCGTCGCTGGTGGCGAAGGTCCCGGGGCTGCGCCGCTACTACCAGAACCACACCCGCGACGGCGCGTACGCCGTCGGCGAGGCCACCCTCGACTGCGCCCACCAGCTGTGGTTCGACGACGCCGCCTCCCTGCGCGCCGCGCTGCGCACGCCGGAGTTCCGGCGCGCGGCGGCGGACCTGGCCACGTTCACCGAACCGCGCTACACGCACACCCTCGCGGTCCGCGAGAACTGGGTCATCGGGCCCTCCGCGGACGTCATCTAGTCAAGTCCCGGATATCGCCGGCAATTCGTTGTCGGAATTCACCGGCGACGGTTGGATGGAAATCGCAAGGCAATAGCAAGGCAATAGCAGGACCCGCCTGAAATTCCTGATCGAGGAGAACCATGACCAAGCGCGTGCTGGTCGTCCTGTCCGAATTCGGCTACTGGGGCGAGGAACTGGTCGGCCCGGTCGAGGCGTTCGACGCCGCCGGCTACCGCACCACGTTCGTCACGCCCAACGGCAAGCGGCCCACGGCCCTGCCGCCGAGCCTGGACCCCGAGTACCTCGACCCGCCCCTCGGCCGTTCGGTCACCACGCCCGACATGGCCCGGCGCGCCCGTGAGCTGGACGCGTCGCCCCGGCTGGACAACCCGCTGAGCCTGGCCGACCTCGTCCCCGAGCGGCCGTACTACAGCGCGGTGAACCACCTCCGCGAGGTCGAGGAGTACACCCGCCGCCTCGACAGCGCGGTGGCCGACCTCGTCGGCAGCTTCGACGCCCTGGTGCTCGTGGGCGGTTCCGGCCCCATCGTCGACATGGCGAACAACGGGCGCCTGCACGAACTCGTGATCGGTTTCGTGAACGCCGACAAGCCCATCCTCGCCGAGTGCTACGGCGTCGCGGTGCTCGCTTTCGCGCGTGACCTGGAGAGCCGCGAGAGCATCATCCAGAACAAGCACGTGACGGGTCACCCGAAGGAGTACGACTACAAGGACGGCACCGGTTTCATCGGCGTCGAGTTCAACATGGGCCCGCCGCCGTACCCGCTGGAGTACATCCTCCGCGACGCCACCGGGCCGGTCGGCCGCTTCCACGGCAACGTCGGCAAGGAGACCTCGGTCATCGTCGACTACCCGTTCATCACCGCGCGGTCCACGCCGGACTCCGTGCCCGCGGGCGAGCTGCTCGTCCGCGTGCTGGAGAACGGCCTGCGCCGGTACGGCTGGTAGGGGACGCCACCGATGAACGGCAGGCCGGGCAAGGTCGCCCTCTTCGAGCAGTTCGCGGCCGACGGCATCGAGTACATGTTCGGCAACCCGGGGACCGTCGAGCAGGGGTTCCTGGACGCCGGGCGCGAGTTCGACCTCCAGTACCTGCTGGCGCTGCACGAGGGCGTCGCGGTGGGCATGGCGGACGGCTACGCGCGGGCCACCCAGCGCCCGGCCCTGGTCCAGCTGCACAGCGGGGTCGGGCTGGGCAACGGGATCGGCATGCTCTACCAGGCCAAGCGCGGCGGGTCGCCGCTCGTCGTGGTCGTCGGGGAGGCGGGCGTCCGCTACGACGCCATGGACGGGCAGATGGCGGCCGACCTGGTCGCGATGGCGGAGCCGGTCACCAAGTACGCGACCCGCGTGCTGGACCCGTCCTCGACGCTGCGGGTGCTGCGGCGGGCGGTGAAGATCGCGATGACGCCGCCGCGCGGCCCGGTGCTGGTCGTCGTCCCGGCCGACGTGCTGGACGAGGTCACCACCGAGGCCGTGTTCCCCACGCCGGTCCCGAGCACCCGGGTGGTGCCGGAGACGCCGCTGGTGGCGGAGGCCGCCGCCGCCCTGCTGGCCGGTGACCGCCGGCTGGTGCTGATGGGCGACGGCGTCGCCACCAGCGGGGCGCAGCGCGAGCTGACCGCGGTCGCCGAGGCGCTGGGCGCGACGGTGTGGGGGGTGAACTCCTCGGAGTTCAACTTCGACGCCACGCACCGGCTCCACGGCGGTCAGCTTGGCCACATGTTCGGCGCGGACAGCGCCCGCGTGGTCGGCGAGGCGGACTCGGTGCTCATCGTCGGCACCTACGTGTTCCCCGAGGTGTTCCCCAGCCTGGACAACCCGTTCAAGCCGGGGGCGAGGATCGTGCACGTCGACCTCGACAGCTACGAGATCGCCAAGAACCACCCGGTGGACGTGGGCATCGTCGCGGACCCCAAGCTCACGCTCGCCGCGCTGGCGCGGGAACTGGTCCGCCAGGACCCCGCCGCGCGCGGCGCCGCGCCGGTCGCCGAGGCGCCGCGCGGCCGGCCCGTGCACCCGGAGCCCCCGCTCCAGGAGGACACGGTGCTGGACCGGTTCGTGCGGCGGCTCGCCCGCCGCGCGCCGGAGGACCTGGTGGTGTTCGACGAGGCGCTCACCGCGTCCGGGCCGCTGGCGAAGCACCTGCCGCCGCAGCAGCCGGGCCGGTTCTTCCAGACCCGCGGCGGGTCCCTGGGGGTCGGCATCCCCGGCGCGCTGGGCGTCAAGCTCGCCCGGCCGGAGCTGCCCGTGGTGGCGTTCACCGGCGACGGCGGCTCGATGTACACGATCCAGGCGCTGTGGACCGCGGCCCGCCACGGCATCGGCGCCAAGTTCGTGATCTGCAACAACCGCCGCTACCACCTGCTCGACCTCAACATCGAGCAGTACTGGCGGGAGCAGGGCCTCTCCCCGCACGCCTACCCGGCCGCGTTCGACCTGGCGACGCCGGAGATCTCGTTCACCGGGCTGGCCGCGTCGCTGGGCGTGCCGGGGCGGCGCGTGGAGAAGCTGTACGAGGTGGACGCCGCCGTGGAGGAGATGCTCGCCCACGACGGCCCCTACCTCGTCGACCTCGTCATCGACTGAAGGCGCATCGACCGAGACCGGGAAGGGGTCGGACACATGACTGGGGGAGCCGGTGACCGGATCACCGAGGCCGCCGTGCGCGGCCTGGTGGAGGACTGGTTCACCGCACTGGACCGGCACGACGACGTGGAGGTGCTGCTCGGCCTGCTGACCGAGGCGGGCCTGGTGATGCACCTGCCGCACCGCACGGTGCGCAGCCACGCGGACTTCCGGTCCTGGTACGGCGAGACGACGAGCACCTACTTCGACGAGGTGCACGACGTGCTCGGCGTGCGGGTGGCGACCACGTCGCCGCTGCACGCGGAGGTGACGCTGCGGGTGGCCTGGCAGTCCCGCACGTGGGTGCCGCCCTCGCCGAACAGCGCGTGGGTCGGCGTCACCACCGAGGAGACGTGGTCCGTCGTGCACCGCGACGGCCGCCCGAAGATCCGCACGTGCACCGTCGGGGGCCTGACCCCCATGCCGGGGTCCGCCGCCCCGCGCGCGACCGGGCTCGCTCCCGAGAGCGCCGCGGCGTAGCAGGCGTCGACCCCACGCCACCGGCGACCGCCGCGGGGGCGGTCCCGGTGGCCGCGCGCCCGGCCCGACGAGTTCGGCGAACCGCCGGGCCGGGCGCGCCACCCACCCACACTTCCGAACGAAGGCGACGACATGACCCAGACCGCTGAGGCCCCGGCCACCGAGGGGCGGCTCCAGGGCAGGCGCATCGGCATCCTGATGGAGAGCGACTACGTCGAGGAGGAGATCTCCTACTACCGCATGAGGTTCGCCGAGGAGGGCGCCCAGGTCGAGCTGCTGACCCGGCTGTGGGGCGGCGACTCGCTCACCTTCACCGGCCACGAGCAGCGCGCGCCCATCGAGGTGAGCGGCGACCTGGAGGCGCTGGACTACGACGAGCTGTCCCGGTTCTCCGCGCTCATCGTGCCCTCGGGCATGGTCGCGGACCGGCTGCGCTACACCGACGACGTGCAGCGGGCCGCGCCCGCGGTCGAGGTGATGCGGCGGGCGTTCCGGCTGCCGAACCTCGTCAAGGCGTTCTCCTGCCACGGCCTGCTGCTGCTGTCCTCGGTGCCCGAGCTGGTCCGCGACCGGCCGGTGACCTGCCACAACAACCTGGTCGGCGACGTGCGCAACATGGGCGCCGTCTACACCGGCCGCGACGTGGTCGTGGACGGCGACCTGGTCACCTCGCGCACCGCGGAGCAGTGCAACCTGCTGGCCCGCACCGTGATCGAGATGCTGGTCGCGAGGGGGAGCGGTGGGCGCTGAACTCGCTCACACCTTCTCCGACACCACCGCGGGCCGCGTCGAGTCGTTCGCGGGCGACAGGCTCGCCGTCCGCACGCCCGACGGCCGCACGGTCGTCCTGCGCCTGACGGGCACCACGTCCGCGCAGGTGGTCCGCAACCTCGGCGAGCCGCACCGGGACGCCACCGGCCGGCTCGCCGAGCTGCTCGTGCCCGGCCGGTTCGTGTTCGCGCACGGCCCGGTCTACCCGGAGCCGGACGGCCTCCGCTACCAGGTCGCGCAGCTCCTCCTGGTCGGCGACGAGACCGAGGAGCACGTGTTCGAGCGGCCCGGCTGGTGGGTCGACCAGCTGCGCGAGCTGGCCCGGTTCTACCGGCGCGCCCAGTTCGGCGCGGGCGAGGTCGACTACGCCGACTACCGCACCGAGATCCGGCTGGGCGGCGACAAGGGCGGCCGGCACGTGCAGGAGACCGACACGATCTCCCGCCTGGTGTACGGCATGGCGTCGGCGTACATGCTGACCGGCGACGAGGACTTCCTGACCGTCGCGGACCGCGGCTCGGCGTACCTGCGCGAGCACATGCGGTTCGTCGACACCGACCTCGGCGTCACGTACTGGTACCACGGCGTCGACGTGGACGGCGGGCGCGAGCGCAAGCTGTTCACCTCCGAGTTCGACGACGACCAGCGCGCGATCCCCGCCTACGAGCAGATCTACGCGCTGGCCGGGCTGGTGCAGACCTACCGGCTCACCGGCGACCCGGCGATCAAGGCGGACGTCGACGGCACGATGAGGCTGTTCGAGCGGTTCTTCGCCGACCCGGCGCGCGGCGGGTACTGGTCGCACGTCGACCCGGTGGAGCTGAGCCCGCACGCCGCGTCGCTGGGCCCGAACCGGGCCCGCAAGAACTGGAACTCGGTCGGCGACCACGCCCCCGCGTACCTGTTCAACCTGTACCTGGCCACCGGGGACGAGCGGCACCTCGACATGCTGGAGCACACCTTCGACATGATCGTGTCGCACTTCCCCGACCGGGGCACGCCGTTCGTGCAGGAGCGCTTCCACGGCGACTGGACGCCCGACCGGTCGTGGGGCTGGCAGCAGGACCGGGCGGTCGTCGGGCACAACCTCAAGATCGCCTGGAACCTGACCCGGATGAACGCCGTGCGCGCCAAGCACGACTACGCGCGCACGGCCGACGAGCTGGCCCGCTCGATGCCGGCGGTGGGCCGCGACGGGCACCGGGGCGGCTGGTACGACCTGGTGCAGCGGCAGCCGCCGCACGACTTCGTGTGGCACGACCGCAAGGCGTGGTGGCAGCAGGAGCAGGCGATCCTGGCCTACCTGGCGCTGGCCGGGCACCGGCGCTCGCCGGAGTTCCTGGCGCACGGCCGGGAGGCGGCGGCGTTCTACAACGCGTTCTTCCTCGACCACGACGAGGGCGGCGTGTACTTCAACGTGCTCAACAACGGCATCCCGTACCTGACGGGCACGGAGCGGTTGAAGGGCAGCCACTCCATGTCGATGTACCACTCGGCGGAGCTGTGCTTCCTGGCGACCGTCTACAGCGGACTGCTGGTGCGCGGCGAGCCGCTGGACCTGTGGTTCAGGCCGGGGCCGGACGCGGACTTCCCGGGCCGGCTGCTGCGGGTCGCGCCGGACGTGCTGCCCGCCGGCCGGGTGCGGCTCGACCGGGTCCTGGTCGACGGCGTCCCGTACGCGGACTTCGACGCCGGGGCGATGACCGTGCGGCTGCCGGACAGCGCGTCCGCGGTGACCGTGCAGGCGCGGCTGGCCCCCGTGGAGGGGGCGTGACCGCGACCGCCGACAGGTGGGTGGACGGGTTCCGCGTCGCGCCCGCCCCGCCGCTGCCGCTGGGCTCGACCGCCACGCCGGACGGCATCGCGTTCGCGGTCGCGTCCGCCTCGGCCCGGCGCGCGTCGCTGGTGCTGCTCGACCCCGAGCGCGGCGACGTGGTGGCCGAGCTGCCGTTCCCGCGCGAGTACCGGGTCGGCGACGTGTGGGCGATGACCGTGCTGGGCCTGGACCCCGACCTGGTGCACTACGCCTACCGGGTCGACGGCGGCGACCTGCTGCTCGACCCGCACGCCAGGCTCATCGCGGGCGGCGAGGTGTGGGGCGAGCGGCCCCGCCACCGGGCGCGGGTCGTGCCGCCGGACGACTTCGACTGGGGCGGCGCGGTCCGGCCGCGGGTGCCGGTCGAGGACCTGGTGGTCTACGAGCTGAACGTGCGCGGCTACACCCGGCACGGCTCGTCCGGGGTGGCCGCGCCCGGCACGTTCGCGGGCCTGCGGGAGAAGGTGCCGCACCTGCGCGACCTGGGCGTGAACTGCGTGGAGCTGATGCCGGTCTTCGAGTTCGACGAGACCGACGTGCCCGGCGCGCCGGAGCGGCTCAACGCGTGGGGCTACCACCCGGTGGGGTTCTTCGCGCCCAAGGCGTCCTACGGCTCGCCGCGCGAGTTCAAGGAGCTGGTGCGCGACCTGCACGGGGCGGGCATCGAGGTCGTGCTCGACGTGGTGTTCAACCACACCGGCGAGGGCGACCACCGCGGGCCGACGCAGTCGTTCCGGGGCCTGGACAACGAGGTGTACTACCTGCTCACGCCGGACGGCGGCTACTACAACTTCAGCGGCACCGGGAACACGCTCAACTGCAACCACCCGGTGGTGCGGGAGCTGGTCCTGGCGAGCCTGCGGCACTGGGCGGTGGAGTACCGGGTCGACGGGTTCCGGTTCGACCTGGCGTCGGTCCTCGCGCGCGGCACGGACGGCGCGCCGCTGCCCAACCCGCCGCTGCTGGAGGCGGTGGCGCACGACCCGGTGCTGGCCGACCGCAAGCTCATCGCCGAGGCGTGGGACGCGGGCGGGCTGTACCAGGTCGGGTCGTTCCCGTCCTACGGCCGCTGGATGGAGTGGAACGGCCGGTACCGGGACGCGCTGCGGCGGTTCCTGGTGGCCCGGCCGGGCAGCGCGGGCGAGCTGGCGGGCGGGCTGATCGGCTCGCCCGACCTCTACGGCGGGCGCGGCACCGGCGCGTCGGTGAACTTCGTGACGTGCCACGACGGGTTCACCCTCGCCGACCTGGTGTCCTACGACCACAAGCACAACGAGGCCAACGGCGAGGGCAACCGGGACGGCCACGACGCCAACGAGAGCTGGAACTGCGGCTGGGAGGGCCCCACGTCCGACCCGGCCGTGCTGGGGCTGCGGGCGCGGCAGGCGCGCAACGCGCTGACCCTGCTGATGGTCAGCAACGGCGTGCCCATGCTGCTCGGCGGCGACGAGTTCGGCCGCACCCAGCGCGGCAACAACAACGCCTACTGCCAGGACAACGACACCACGTGGGTGGACTGGGAGCTGGCGGGGCGCAACGCCGACCTGGTCGCGTTCACCCGGTCGCTGGTGGACCTGCGCGCCCGGCACCCCGTGCTGCGGCGGGCCGAGCACCCCGGCGGCGAGGACGTGCCGGGGTGGCGGTACCCGGCGGTGAGCTGGCACGGCGCGCGGCCGTTCGAGCCGGACTGGTCGGACGCGTCGCGGCTGGTGGCCGTGCTGCTGCACGACGGGGACGCGGGCGACACCGTGTTCGTCGCGGCCAACACGGACCTGGCGGCCGTGGACGTGGTGCCGCCCGGGGCGCCGGAGGGCACCGCGTGGCACGTCGTCGTGGACACCTCCGGTTCGGCCGGCCCGGCCGACGCGCTGGTCGTGGCGGGGAAATCGGTGGTCGTGCTGGAGGCGCGGCCCGTGGACGAGGGGGGACTGTGAGCTTCGAGGCGTACCTGGGGTTCACCGGGCGCACCGGGACCGTCTACCTGACCGGGGAGCTGGACGCGGACACCGCGCCGGTGTTCCGGTCGCTGGTGGAGCAGGCCGCGCGGCGCCCGCTGGACCGGCTGGTGCTGGACCTGACCGGCCTGGAGGTGCTGTCGTCGGCCGGCGTGCGCTGCCTGGCGTTCGCCCAGCAGCAGCTGCCGCCCGCCACGTCGATCATCGTCGTGGGCGCCCGGCCGGCGGTCGTGGACGTCATCCGGCTGGCGGGGTTCGACCGGGCGGTCGTGATCGCCGAGCGCGCGGCGTGAGCGAAATGCCCCCGCGGCCGGTCCGGAAATAGTCCGCGAAGGGCGCGGCGCGCCGGCGGGACCCCCACCCGGTACCGCGGTCGAATGTCGATCGCGGACCGGGTCGGGCAATCCCGGCGCGCCCGTCCGGCGGAATCCGTTCGGACAGCGGGCGTTCCCCCGATCGGATTTGCCGCAGGTGGGCGGGGGCGTCCGAAAGAGGTTGAACAGTCAAGTACATCACCCTGCGTAGAGGGGGTGGTGACCGAATTGCGTCTTCTTGCACGGACCGGGACTACAGGGGCCGATCGGCCCCTTGTGTCACCGAGGGTGATCGTTCGCCTCCGGCGCGGCATCGCCCGGAGTCGACTTCCTCCTGTTGGCGGAGGCGTCGGCGGAAAAACCGCAGCACCCTCACAATCGTCGCCACCTACGGAGTGTGATCATCTTCGGGACGGTGGATAACCATTCAACGATAGCGCTTACGTCGGACCTCACGAGGTCGCACCGACTTCGGCGAGTATCGCTTGCAGGTCGCGTTGCCCATATGGAGTATCGGTTCAGTACGCTATGTGACAGTTTCGGGGGTCCACGGTGGTCGAAGACAGTCTTCGCACTGCTCTTTCGCTTGCCAAGAATGATGAGGTGACACACTTCGCGCAAGACAAGTTCAGCTCTCTTGCCCGGTCTGACCAGCGCAGATGGGCTGAGGTATATCTCAGGGGGTTGTTGCTTGGACACGGCCGCAAGTCTGTCCGAAGAATCGCCGAGGAGGTTCTTGAGCTACCGGTTTCGCAATCGCTCCAACAATTCATCAACCAAAGCCCGTGGGACTGGCGGGATGTTCGGTCAAAAATTGCCGAAGAGGTCGACGAACTGCTCCGGCCACGAGCCTGGGTGATCGCCGACACGACCATCCCGAAACGCGGTGACCATTCCGTCGGGGTCGAGCGCAGGTTCGTGCCGAGCGAGGGCCGCGCGATCAACTGCCAGATCGGCACGGGTCTCTTCCTGGCCGGCGAGGCGGCGGCCATCCCGGTCGACTGGCGCGTCCAGCTGAGCCGCCGGTGGACCGACGACCACCGCCGCCGGGACCGGGCCTACATCCCGGAGTCCGTGCGGGCGCAGCCGGACTGGCAGTACGCGCTCGACATGGTCGACGAGGTGGGCGAGTGGGGCATCCCGCGCGCCCCCGTGGTGGGCGACCTGCGGCACAGCGCCGGCGCCCACCGGCTGATGGCGAAGCTCGCCGAACTGGGGGGCGACTTCGTCTTCGAGGTGCCGGACACGCTGGAGGTGGTCCCCGGACCGCACCTCGCCGCCGTGCACACCGGCTACGGGCCGCACCGGGGCCCGAACGTGCTGCGGGCGCGGGACTGCCTGCGCGGCGCCGACATCAAGCACCGCCAGGTCGTCACCTGGTCGACCGGCGTGGACGGCAAGCACCGCGCCACGCAGGCGGTGTCGGTGCCCGTGCGGCTGCCCGCCGACCCGGGCCGCCGCGGCGGCCCGGCGCTCCAGCTCGTCGGCACCTCGCGGCAGGGCGGCCGGGCGAAGCTCTGGCTGACCAACCGCACCGACCTCCGCGCGGCGGAGGTGATGTCACTGGGGGCACTCGTCGAGCGCACCGCGTGCGACCTTCAAGACCTGAGGGCGCACTTCGGTCTCCTCGATTTCGAAGGCCGCTCGTACCGGGGCTGGCACCACCACATGACGCTCGTGTCGGCGGCCTACACCTTCGCCAAGCGCAGCGCGGTGCTCGCCCAGCGGGTGCGGCAGCCGTCCTGAGCGGTCGCGCGTGCCTCAACGACGAGGCACGCGCCGAGGGGGGACCCGGCGCGGCGTGCGGCGGCGCCGGGGTTCCCCGGGTTCCCCGGGTTGCCGGGTTCCCCGGGGTGCCGGGCTAGGTGCGCGTCTCCCGCGTCCGCCACAGCACCAGCACGAAGTACGGCGTGCCGATCAACGAGATCACCAGGCCCGCCGGGACCTGCGCGGGCGCGATGGCGGTGCGGCCGATCGTGTCCGCGACGCTCACCAGCACCGCGCCGAGCGCCGCCGCCACCGGCAGGACGCGCGCGTGCCGGCCGCCGACGACCGAGCGCGCCAGGTGCGGCGCGACGAGGCCCACGAAGCCGACCACGCCGATCGCGGACACCGCGGTGGCCGCCAGCACGCCCGACGCCACCAGGACCACCAGCCGCGACCGCTCCACCGGCAGGCCGAGCACGCGCGGCGTGTCGTCGTCGAGGCTGTGCAGGTCCAGCTCGCGGTGCCGCGCCCACAGCAGCGGCAGGAGCAGCGCCAGCGCCAGCAGGGTCGGCACGACCTGCTCCAGGGTGCGCCCGTAGGTCGAGCCCGACATCCAGGTCAGCGCCTTCGCCGTGTTCCACGGGTCGGAGGTGGTGATCAGCAGCGTGATCAGGGCCGTCCCGCCCGACCAGGACGCGATGCCGATGACCACCAACCGGTCCGGGTCGAGCCCCGACCGCCACGCCAGGCCGTAGACCAGCGCGAACGCCAGCGCCGCGCCCACCCCGGCGGCACCGGCGACCTGCCACGCCCCGGCCAGCGGCACCAGCGTGATCAGCGAGATGGCGCCCAGGCCCGCGCCCGCCGTGATGCCGAGCAGGCCGGGTTCGGCGAGCGGGTTGCGGCTCACCGACTGGGTGCCGCAGCCCGCCACGGCCAGCGCCGCGCCGGCCACCAGCGCCGCGAGCACCCGCGGCAGGCGCTGGTCCACCACGAACGTCAGCGCCGTCCCGGTGCGCCCGGACACCCAGTTCGCCAGGTCGCCCAGCAGCACGAGCCGGTCGCCGAGCATCAGCCCCACCACGGGCGCGGTCACCAGCAGCGCCGCGAGCACCACCCACGTCACGACCAGCCGGCGCGTCGACCCGGCCACGCCGACCCGACCGGCGGGCGCCTGCCGCGGCGTGCCGCTCGACCGGGCGCGCCGCGCCAACCACACCAGCACGACCGCGCCGAGGATCGTCGTGGTCACGCCGGTCGGCACCCGCACCGCCCCCGCCGAGCCCATCACGGCCCGCAGCAGCACGTCCGCGCCGAGCACGACCAGCACGCCCACCAGGCCCGACACCGGCAGCAGCAGCCGGTGCCGCCCCAACCCGGGCACGAACGGCACGAGCAGCCGCGTGATCACCGGCGCGCTCAGCCCGACGAACCCGACCGGCCCGGCCACGGTCACCGCCGCCGCCGTGAGCGCCACCGTCAGCAGCACCGCGCCGACGCGCGTGCGCCGCACCTTCAGCCCGAGCACGGTGGCGTTGTCGTCGCCCAGGGCGAGGACGTCGAGCGACTTGCCCATCGCGACCAGCGCCACCACGGCGACCACCACGACCGGCGTCACCTGCCCGGTGCCCTCCAGGTCGCTCACGGTCAGCGACCCGCTGCCCCAGCCGAACAGGCCGGACGTCTCCTGCTCGAACAGCAGCAGCAACAGGTACGTCGCCGAGTGGAGGGTCAGCGCGACCGCCGACCCGACGAGCACCAGGCGCGGGCTCGCGGACCCGCCGCCCGCCAGGCCCAGCACCACGACCGCCGCCGCGAGACCGCCGGCGAACGCCGCCGCGCCCGCGGGCAGCGCGGGCAGCGCCACCCCGAACGCCGCGATCGCCACCACGGCCAGGTGCGCCCCCGCGTTCACGGCGAGCGTGTCGGGCGAGGCCAGCGGGTTGCGCGCCACGGACTGCATGCCCGCGCCCGCGACGCCGAGGGCGACGCCGAGCAGCAGCGCGGTCAGCAGACGCGGCACGCGCGACCCCTCCAGCACGGCGAGGGTCTGCGCGTCCCCGTTCCCGACGAGGGCGGCGAGCACGTCGAGGACACCGGTCGACGACGTGCCCTGGGTGAGGTGGACGGCGGAGAGCGCGACGATGGCGGCCACGATCCCCGCCGTCGCGGCGGCGGTGCGCGGCATCAGCCGGCGAGCGCCTTCACGACCTGGTCGGCGACGCGCTCGACCGACTCGGGCCCGCCGAACGTCCACGTGCCCGGCTCCAGCTTGAACACCTTCCCCGAGGTGACGAACGGCAGCCGCTGCCACACCGGGTTCTGCGCGAGGCCGGTGGTGAACACGTCGTCCTCGGAGGCGCTGTAGAACAGCACGGTCCGCGGGTCGCCCAGCGCGGTCAGGCCCTCGACGTCGGTCTGCCCGAGGCCCCACTGGGCGTCGACCTCGCCGGTCCAGGCGTTGACCAGGCCCATCCGCTCGGCGACGTCGGAGACCAGCGAGCCCTTGCCGAACGGGCGGATGTTGACCGTGCTGCCCTTGAGCCAGCCGTCGGCCATGAGGAACGGCGTGCCCGCCAGGTCCTTCTGCGCGACGGCGGTCTTCCCCGCGTCGAGCGCGGCGTTCATCCCGGCGAGGAGTTCGTCGGCCTCGGCGTCCTTGCCCACGGCCTTGGCGACGATCCTGAGGTCGTCGCCCAGCCGGTCGAGGTTGCGGGCCGCGTCGCTGCCCTTGGTGACGACGACCGGGACGTACTCCTCCAGCCGGCCGGCGAGCGTCGCGTCGCGGCCCTCGGGCATCACCACGACGTCCGGGTCGAGCGCGACGATCGAGTCCACGCTGGGCTCGGCGCGCGTGCCGACGTCCTTCACCGAGTCGGCCAGCGGGACGGCGGCGTTCCACGTCTCGTAGCCGGCGGTGTCGGCGGCGCCGACCGGCATCACGCCCAGCGAGGCGAGCATCTCGGCCTCGGCCCACTCCAGGGCGACGACCTTCGCGGCGGGCGCCTCCAGCCGCACGGCCTTGCCGCGGGCGTCGGTCACGGTGACCGGTCCGCCGGCGCCGGTGGTGGGCGTGCTCCCGGCGGGTGCCTCGGTGGTGCCGCACGCGGACAGCAGCACGGCCGCCGTCACGAGGGCAGGGGTCAGCAGGCGCATGGCGCGTACCTCTTTCTCGGGGTGTTCAGGCGGGACGGGGCGTGTGCCGGCCGAGCGGGCGGCAGTGGACGGCTCCGGTGACGGGGTCCTCGGCGACGTGCACGGTGACGCCGTAGGCGCGGGAGAGGTGGTCGGTGGTCAGCACGTCGCGCACACCGCCGGCGGCGACCACCCGGCCCTCGGACAGCAGGACCACCTCGTCGGCGACGATCGCCGCGTGGTCGAGGTCGTGGAGCACCACGCCGACCGCGACGCCGTGGTCGTCGGCCAGGTCGCGCACCACGTCCAGCACCTCGACCTGGTAGCGCAGGTCCAGGTGGTTGGTGGGTTCGTCCAGCAGCAGCACGGAGGTCCGCTGCGCCAGGCAGGAGGCCAGCCAGACGCGCTGGAGCTCGCCGCCGGACAGCTCGTCCACGCCGCGCGCGGCCATCGCCGTGACGCCGGTCAGCTCCATGGCGCGGGTGATGGCGGCGTTGCCGTCGAGGTCGACGCCGCGCCAGCCGGACCGGTACGGGTAGCGCCCGTAGGAGACGACGTCGCGCACCGACACCCCGGACGGCGTGGGCCGCTGCTGCGTCAGCAGGGTGACGTTGCGGGCGAACTCCTTGCCGGACAGCGCGGAGTGCCCCCACACCGACCGCTCGCCCAGCAGGACGCGCCCGTCGCGCGGCTTGTGCAGGCGCGCGAGCGAGCGCAGCACGGTCGACTTGCCGGACCCGTTGGGCCCCACGAGCGCGGTCACCGCGCCCGCGCGCAGCTCCAGCGAGACCCCCTCCACGACCGCCCGGTCGTGGTGCGCGAGCACCAGCGACTCCCCGGCGAGCAGCGCGTCTCCCGTTGACATGAGGGGAGCCTAACCTAAGTTGAAGATCACCCGTACGGGCGTGATCCGCCGCACTTCCCGGGCCGTCCGGTGACAGCGGGCGATCAGGCCAGGGTCGGGCGCGGTCGCCTCACCGGCGGAAGTGGCGCCGCGTGTCGGCGGCCATCGAGGCGAACACCCGCGCGTTGACGGCACCGCCGAAGCGCAGGTTCGGCTCGTAGGCGAACGTCCACGTGAACCGGCACCCGCCGGGCGCCGGCTCGACCAGGTAGTCCTCGCCGAACCGGCGGAACACCGGCAGGTTCGCCGAGTCCACCGCGAACGACTGCCGCCGCCCCTCCTCCCAGCGGAAGAAGCGCTCGCGCAGCCGCAGGGCGCCCAGCACGGAGGCGCGCCGGGTCGTGCCGACGCCGAACGGGCGCGGCGAGGTGTACTCCACCGACGACAGCAGCCGGCACCACCACAGCGCGTTCGTCGCGGTCAGGCCGCGCCACACGCGCTCGGGCGACACCGGCAGGTCCAGCACGAAGACGTGGCGCTCCGGCGCCGTCCCGAAGAACTCCGCGTCGACCGGCTCCAAGTCAGGCACGCCGCCCAGTGTGCACCCGAACCCGAACGGACACCCGTCGTGCGGTGGATGACCACCGGGAGCACCACCGCGTTGGGCCACCCAGGGGACGGGTGCGCTCGAACGTGTGGATCAGTGCGCCGGGTCTTGGCCGCCGCCCCCCGGCACTGGTTGCGTACACCCCCGTACGCCCCGTCACGCCCCGCCCCGTGCCGCACGCCCCGTGCCGCCTGCCCCGCCGCACGCCCGCCCCGCCACACGCCACACACCGCCGAGAGGTGCGCCCCAGATGCCGCAGCCGTTCCAGTTGCCGGACTTCTACACGCCCCACCCGGCGCGGCTGAACCCCAACCTGGAGCGTGCGCGCGAGCACACGAAGGCGTGGGCGTACGAGATGGACATGATCGACGTCCCGCAGCACGGCGCGGTCGTCTGGACCGAGGACGACCTCGACTCCCACGACTACGCCCTGCTGTGCGCCTACACCCACCCGGACGCGTCGCCGGACGACTTGGACCTGGTCACCGACTGGTACGTGTGGGTCTTCTACTTCGACGACCACTTCGTCGAGCTGTACAAGCGCAACCCGGACGTGGCGGGCGCCAAGGCGTACCTCGACCGGCTGCCGCTGTTCATGCCGGTCGACGGCCCGATCACCGAGGAGCCGACCAACCCGGTCGAGAAGGGCCTCAAGGACCTCTGGGAGCGCACCGTCCCGGCCCACTCGGCCGACTGGCGCCGCCGGTTCGCGGACAACACGAAGCACCTGCTCGACGAGTCGATGTGGGAGCTGCTGAACATCTCCGAGGGCCGCCTGTCCAACCCGATCGAGTACATCGAGATGCGGCGCAAGGTCGGCGGCGCGCCGTGGTCCGCCAACCTGGTCGAGCACGTCACCGGCATGGAGGTCCCGGCCCGCATCGCGCTGTCGCGGCCGATGGGCGTCCTGCGCGACACCTTCTCCGACGCCGTGCACCTGCGCAACGACCTGTTCTCCTACGAGCGCGAGGTGCTCGACGAGGGCGAGCTGAGCAACGGCGTGCTGGTGCTGGAGAAGTTCCTCGACGTCCCCACTCAGGAGGCCGCCGAGGCGGTCAACGACCTGCTCACCTCCCGCCTGCACCAGTTCGAGCACACCGCCGTCACCGAGGTGCCGCCGCTGCTCGACGAGCACGGCGTCGACCCGGCGGGCCGCCTCGCGGTGCTCGCCTACGTCAAGGGCCTCCAGGACTGGCAGGCCGGCGGGCACGAGTGGCACGCCCGCTCCAGCCGCTACATGAACGAGGGCGCGGTCACCGCCTCCCCGGCGCTCGGCGGCCCCACCGGCCTGGGCACGTCCGCGCTGCGCTCGCTGCTGGCCACCGCGCCGCAGCGGCTGCGCGCCCACACCCGCCGGCCGTTCCAGGAGGTGCCGCCGCTGCCGAAGCCGGCCCTGGAGATGCCGTTCGAGCTGCGCGTCAACCCGCACTGGCGGGAGGCGCTGGAGCGCGGCGTGAGCTGGGCGCGCGACATGGGCGTGTTCGACGACGTGCCGCGGGTGTGGACCGAGGAGCGCTGCCGCGACATGGACCTCGCGCTGTGCTCGGCGGGCATCGACCCGGACGGCACGTTGGACGACATGGTGACCTCCGTGATGTGGCTGACGTTCGGCACCTACGGGGACGACCACTACCCGGCCGCGTTCGGCCGCACGCCCGACGTGGTCGCCGCCAAGGTCGTCACCGAGCGGCTGAAGCGGATGATGCCGCTGGAGGGCGTCGCGCCCGCCGCGGTGACGCCGCTGGAGCGCATGCTGGACTCGGTGTGGGTGCGCACCACGACCGGGATGCCGCCGGAGAGCAGGCGGCAGCTGCGCGAGTCCGTGGACGTCATGCTGGACAGCTGGCTGTGGGAGCTGAAGAACCAGCACGAGAACCGCGTGCCCGACCCGGTCGACTACATCGAGATGCGGCGGCGCACGTTCGGCTCGGACCTCACCATGAGCCTCGCCAGGTTCGGCCACGGCCGCCTGGTGCCGCCGGAGGTCTACCGGACGCGGGCGATCCGCAACATCGAGAACTCCGCCACCGACTACGCGATGCTCGTGAACGACCTCTACTCGTACCGCAAGGAGGTGCAGTACGAGGGGGAGGTGCACAACCTGGGCGTGGTGGTGGAGAACTTCCTGAACGTCGACCGCGACCGCGCGCGGCAGGTGGTGACGGACCTGGCCAACGCGCGCCTGAACCAGTTCCGGCACTCGGTCGAGCACGAGCTGCCGGCGTTGTTCGAGGAATTCGCCCTGGACCGGGAGGCGCGCCAGGCGCTCACCGCACACGCCCGCGAACTGGAGGACTGGATGGCGGGCATCCTGAACTGGCACGAGGCCGTGATCCGCTACCACGACGCCGACCTCCTCAAGCACCACGGTCAGCACAGCCACCACGGTCAGCACAGCCACCACGGCCAGCACAGCCAGTACAGCCAGCCACAGGGCATCACGATGGCCCTGCGCGGCCCAACGGGCCTGGGCACGGCCTCCACCCGCCTGCCGGCGCACAAGGGCTGACCAGCCAGGCAGGTAGCGGCGGACCAAAGGCGAGCAGCGAGTCAACGACACCGGGCGGCGAGCGGCAGCGGGCGGCGAGCGGCAGCGGGCAGCGGCGGGCAGCAGCGGGCGGGCCATCCCACCGCCCTACCCGCTGCCGCCCGCCGGTTTTCGCCGAACGCGCCGCAGCCAAGCCGCAGCCAAGCCGCAGCCAAGCCGCAGCCGGGTCGCAGTCGAGCCGAATCTCGCCTCGACCATCCGGGTGGCCGCGCCCAGTTCCCCCGTCCAGCCTCACCTTTCCCGCACACCAGCCAGTACCAGCACATTGTCGGTTTGTTGAACAATCCTCGCCGTGTAGTTGATCTTGCTGGCGGTGCTGGTCGCGGCGCGCGCCGAAGGTGTGTTGGATTGTTGAACAATCCTTATCGGTGGTTTATCCATCAGGTTCGAGCGCGGGCTCCGGGTGCCAGTTGTGCGCTCCAGTCATGTGCGCCAGTCAGGTGACGGATGCCCGGCCCGCCGAACGGCTCCTAGCGTCGGTACCACACCGACGGAGGAACCCATGCTCAAGCTCGCGATCATCATCGGCAGCACCCGGCGCGGCAGGTTCGCGCCGGTCGTGGCCACCTGGTTCGCCGACCGCGCCAAGCAGCGCGACGACCTGTCCGTCGACGTGCTGGACCTCGCCGACCTGAACCTGCCGGACACCCTGCACGGCTTCGGCGAGGAACCCGCGCCCGAGGTCGCCGCCGTGTCACCGCGCCTCGCCGAGGCCGATGCGTTCGTCATCGTCACCCCCGAGTACAACCACAGCTTCCCCGCACCGCTCAAGAGCGCCATCGACTGGCACTTCACCGAGTGGCAGGCCAAACCGGTCGGCTTCGTCTCCTACGGCGGCGTGGGCGGCGGGTTGCGCGCGGTCGAGCAGTTGCGGCAGGTCTTCGCCGAGCTGCACGCCGTCACGGTGCGCGATACGGTCAGCTTCCACGGCGCGTGGGCGCGGTTCGACGACGAGGGCGGTCCGCTCGACGCCGACGAGGTGAACAAGGCCGCGACCACCGTCCTCGACCAGCTCGTGTGGTGGGGAACGGCGCTCAAGGACGCCCGCGCCAAGCGACCGTACGGGGTCTGACGTGCGTGCCGTCCGCCTGCACGAGTTCGGCGACCCCGACCGCCTGCGCCTGGAGGAGGTCGACGACCCGTCGCCCGGTCCGGGGCAGGCGCGCATCGCGGTGCGCGCCGCGGGGGTGCACCTCGTGGACGCGGCGGTGCGGCGCGGCCTCACCGGGTGGATGCCGCTGCCGCACCTGCCGACCACGCCCGGCAGCGAGGTGGCCGGCGTGGTCGACGCGGTCGGCGCGGGCGTCGACGGCGCGTGGCTGGGCAGGCGCGTGGTCACCCAGCTCGGCCTCGCCAGCGGGGGGTACGCCGAGCTGGCCGTGCGCGAGGTCGACGCCCTGCACGTGGTGCCGGACGGGCTCGACCTCGCCGCCGCCGTCGCCATGATCTGCACCGGCAGCACGGCGGTCGGCGTCCTGGACGCGGCGGCGTTCGGCCCGGACGACGTGGTGCTGGTGACCGGCGCGGCCGGGGGAGTGGGCACGCTGCTCGTGCAGGGCGCGTCCCGCGCGGGTGCCGCGGTGGTCGGTCTGGCCGGGTGCGCGGAGAAGCGGCGGGCCGTGCTGCGGGCGGGGGCGGAGGCGGCGGTCGACTACCGGGCTGATGGGTGGCGCGACGAGGTGGTCGCGGCGTTGGGGGGACGGGAGGTGACGGCGGTGCTGGACGGCGTCGGCGGCGCGGAGGGGCGGGGCGCGCTCGACCTGCTCGCGCCGGGCGGGCGGCTGGTGATGTTCGGCGCGGCGTCGGGGGAGCTGCTGCGGGTGTCCACGGAGGACCTGTTCGCCCGGTCGCTGACGGCCACCGTCGCTGCCGGACCGCACGTGGCGCGCCGGGCGGGCGGCCTGCGGGTGTTGGAGGACCGCGCCCTGACGGCGGCGGCGACGGGCGCGCTCACCCCGGTGCTCCACCCGTTCCCGCTGGCGGGGGCCGCGCGGGCGCACGAGGCGCTGGAGGGCAGGCGGACGGTCGGCAAAGTCGTCCTGCTCCCGGACACCCCCGCCGCCGACCGCCCCGACCACGATCACCCCGCCGCCGACCACCCCACCCCCGCGCGCTCCGGCCCCGCCCGCCCTGACCGCGCCCACCCCGGCCCCGATCGCGCCGGTCCCGACCACGCCTGCCCCGATCGCGCCGGTCCCGACCACGCCTGCCCCGACCGCGTTGGCCCCGGCCCCGCTGACCCCGGCCCCGCTGACCCCGGCCCCGCTGACCCCGGCCCCGCTGACCCCGGCCCCGCTGACCCCGGCCCCGACCATCCCTGCCCCGGCCCCGGCCATCCCGGCCCCGGTCCAGACCGCGACCGCCCCGCCCACCCCGCCCTGCCCGACCGCGACCGCCGGCTAGGGTCGTGATCATGCCGTCCGAGGCGAACCGACCTGGGGCCGTCCTCCACGGCAGGTCCGCCGAACTCGCCGTCGTCGACCGCCTGCTGTCCGACGCGCGCTCCGGTCGCAGCGGTGTCCTCGTCGTGCGCGGCGAGGCGGGCATCGGCAAGTCGGCCCTCCTCGCCCACGCCGCCGCACGGGCGAGCACCGGCTTCCGCGTCCTGCGCGGCACGGCGGTCGAGTCCGAGTCGGTCGTCCCCTTCGCCGGCCTCAACCTCCTCCTCGGCCGGGCCGTGGAGCACGTCGACGCCCTGCCGCCCGCCCAGGCCACCGCGCTGCGCGGCGCGCTCGGCCTGGCCCCCGCCGACGGCGCCGACACCTACCTCGTCGGCCTGGCCGTCCTGACCCTGCTGGCCGACCTCGCCGAGGAGCGGCCCATGCTGTGCCTGGTGGACGACGCCCACTGGCTCGACGCGGGCTCGGCGCACGCGCTGGTGTTCGCCGCGCGCCGCCTGGAGGCCGAGGGCGTCGCGGTGGTCTTCGCGGCCCGCGACCTGCACGCCCCGCCGTTCCCCGCCCCCGGCCTGCCCGAGCTGCGGCTCACCGGCCTGGACGACCGCGCCGCCGCCGCGCTGCTCGACGAGCACGCCGCCGACCTGCCGCGCTACGTGCGCGAGCGGATCGCGGTCGAGGCGCGCGGCAACCCGTTGGCGCTGCTGGAACTGCCCGCCGCGCAACGGGAGGGGCACCTGCCCGCCGCGCACGCCCACCACGTCGCCGCCCTGCCCACGCACAGCCGCGTCCAGCAGGCGTTCGCCGACCGCATCGCCGCCCTCCCGGAGCGCACCCGCACGCTCCTGCTGGTGGCCGCGGCCGACGACACCGGCGACCCGGGCGTGGTGTTCCGGGCCGCGGGCCTGCTCGGCGCGTCCGTCGACGACCTCGAAGCCGCCGAGCAGCGCCAGCTCCTGCGCTCCGGCGACGGCGGGCTCGCCTTCCGCCACCCGCTGATCCGCGCCGCCGCCTACCGGGGCGCGCCGTTGGTCCGCAGGCTCGCCGTGCACCGCGCGCTGGCCGACGCCACTCGCGACGACCCGCACCGCCGCGCCTGGCACCTGGCGAGCGCCACCACCGGCCAGGACGAGGACGTGGCGCTCGCCCTGGCCCGCACCGCGGAGGACGCGCGGCGGCGCGGCGGGTTCAGCGCGGAGGCCGCCGCGCACCAGCGGGCCGCCGAGCTGACGCCGGACCCGGCGCAGCGGGGCCGCAGGCTGGTCGCGGCGGCGGGCGCGGCGGGGGCGGCGGGCCAGTTCGACCGGGCCTCGGCGCTCGCCGAACGCGCCTGGGACCTGCTGCGCGACCCCGTCGAGCTGGCCGGCGTCGCCCGCGTCCAGGCCAGGGTCGCGGCCGAGCAGGGCCGCCTGGGCGAGGCGTCGGCGACGCTGGCGCGGGCCGCGTCGTGCGCCGAGCGGCACGGCAACCCGGAGCTGGCGGGCGAACTGCTGTTCAACGCCGCGCAGAACGCGTGGGCGGCCCGGGACTTCGCGGCGGTCCGGGAGCTGGCGGAGCGCTCGACCGGCCTGCCCGGCGACCAGGACGTGCGGGCCACGGCCCGTGCCGCGCTGGGCCTGGAGGACGGTGACGTGCGGGGCGCGATGGCCGCGCTGCGCCACCTCGTCGGCTCGCCCCGCGCGGCGGGCGCGGGCAGCGCGGTGGTCGCCTGGTGGAACCTGGTCCTCGGCGATGACGGCGCGGCGATGACGTGGGCGCTGGAGCTGGAGCGCCGTTCGCGCACCGAGGGCGCGCTGGGCGTGCTGCCGCGCGCCCTGGCCTACCTGGCCCGCGGGCGCCTGCACCTCGGCCGGTACCGGGACGCGCGGGTGACCGCCGAGGAGGGGCTGCGGATCGCGGCGGACATCGGGCAGTCGTTCAGCGTCGGCTACCTGCTCAGCGTGCTCGGCGAGCTGGCCGCCGTGCAGGGGGACGAGGAGCGGTGCACCGACCTGGCGGCCCTGATGACCGGCGGCCCGCCCGCGTCGGTGCGGGCGGCGTGCGCGCTGGCCCTGCTCGACCTGGGCCTGGGGCGGCACGAGGCGGTGCTGGACCGGTTGGCGGAGGTGGCCGCGGGACGGCACCGGCTGTACGCGATCGGCAGCCTGCCGGACCTGGTGGAGGCGGCCGTGCGCGTCGGGCGGCCCGAGGTGGCGCGGGAGCCGGCGGACTGGTTCGCGCGCTGGGCGGAGGAGACCGGGCAGCCGTGGGCGCGGGCGGTCGCGCTGCGCTGCCGGGCCCTGCTCGACGACGACGAGCGGTGGTTCGCCGAGGCCGTCGAGCTGCACCGCGCGTCCGACGGTCACCCGTTCGAACGAGCGCGCACGGAGCTGCTGCACGGCGAGCGGCTGCGCCGCGCCCGCCGCCGGACCGACGCCAGGGTGCGCCTGCGCGCCGCCCTCGACCTGTTCGACCGCCTGGGCGCCGCGCCGTGGGCGGCCCGCGCCCGCGCCGAGCTGCGCGCCACCGGCGAGAGCCGCGCGCTGCCGGGACCGGACCCGCTGGGCGCGCTCACGCCGCAGGAGCTCCAGGTGGTGCGGCTGGCCGCCGAGGGCCTGAGCAACCGCGAGATCGGCGCGCAGCTGTTCCTGAGCCCCCGCACGGTCGGCTACCACCTCTACAAGGCGTACCCGAAGCTGGGCGTGGCCTCGCGCGTCGAGCTGGGCAGGCTGGACCTGACCGGGTGACGACCGGAACGGGCGGGACTTCACCCGTTCCGGTCGGTCAGCCCACGACCCTGGCGGCGGACACCGGCCGCCGGGCCACCGGGTACGTGCCCGCGGACGAGGTGTTCACGCTCCACCGGTAGCGGGTGAACGCGCCGGTCTCGTCCGAGGCGTAGAACATCATGTGCCCGTAGCCCGCGCCGTCGGTCCGCGCGCCCGCGTTGAAGATCCGGTTGTCCGGGTACCGCCGGTAGTTGCCGACCCCGTACAGGCCGTGCGGCTCGGACGTGCAGTCGACCACCTCGACCGCGTACTGCGTCTCGCCGGGGAAGTTCAGGCGGCGGGCGGGCGCGGTGTAGGCGCCCTTGAGCGCGCGGACCATCACCACGTGCCCGGTGTTGGTGTCCTGGTCGTTGCGGTAGTCCACCGCGATCAGGTCGCCCGGGCGCAGGTCCGCGACCCGGGTGACCCGCTCGAAGTGCGGCACGTCCCGTTCGGCGAACACCCGGCGGTAGTCGCGGGCGAACGGGCTGGCCAGGCCGAAGTGGGTGCGGAAGAACCGGCTCGTGGCCCACCGGTAGGTCCGCCTGAGCACCGCGGTCTGGAACGACGCGCACTGGCTGCGGTTCACCCAGTCCGAGGCGTCGCCGGGCGTGCCCCACCGGACCACGTTCGGCTGGTCCGGTTCCTTGTAGGTGTTGTTCGACAGCGGGCACGTGGGCAGCGACAGGTAGCCGACGAGCTGCTCGGCCTCCAGCAGGTGCGGTGTGGACGTCCGGTGTGGACCCCGACCGGGGAGCGCCACCGCCCCGGCGACGGCCGTCCCCCCGCGCGGCGTTCTGCCAGGCAGGTCCATCGTGCGACTCCCCCTTCGGCTCCCGGGCCCGCACACCGTAGTCGAAGGGGGGCCGCCGCACGGGGACGTCGGCGCCCGTGCACGCGTGCGTCAGCTGATGTACACCAGCATGACGGTGGTGAGGACCGAGCAGAACGCCAGCACCGTGGCGAACCCGGTCATGGCGGCGCCGGCGGAGAGGAGCAGTTTCGTCACGATGCCGAGCACCCGGCGCAGCATCCGGGCCAGGCCCAGCACCAGGGCCATCGCGGCCATCATGATCATCACGATTACCGGCGTGAACGAGGTGGTCCCGTCGGACTGGGCTAACGCGGCGAGCATGTTCATGGCAACCCCCGGATGGCTTCCTGGGTGAACTTCAGCTCTACTTACTGAAGTTTGATGAACCTCAGTAACTTGAGGGTAAGTCCAGCTGTACCCGGATGACAAGGCACTTTTAGGGTTTCCGGCTCGTCACTTTTTTCGGTGTGGTGTATGTTCTGCACTTCAGCCGCTATGCTGAAGTTTACTGAAGGGCGCGCAAACGTGGTCGTTCCGGGTGACCCCAGCTCGCTGGCCCAGCGCCTCAAGGCGTTGCGCAAAGCCGAGTGGCCCGAGGTGGGCATCACGCAGAGCGACCTCGCCACCGCGTTCAGCGCCGAGAAGCCGACGAGCGTGCCGCTGCTGTCCTCGTGGGAGAGCAGCTCGAAGCCGAAGGTGCCGCCGCTGTCGCGCCTGGCCGCCTACGCGACGTTCTTCGCCACCCGCCGCTCCGTCACCGCCCGCCCGTACCACCTGCTCCCGCTCGACGAGCTGACCGACGACGAACTGGCCCGCCGCGAGGAGCTGCTGGAGGAGCTGACCGACCTCCACAAGCGCACCGGGCAGGGCGGGACGCGGCCGGACGGCAAGGGCGACGGCGGGTTCTGGTACTTCGACGACCTGCACGACATCACCATCGTGGTCGCGCAACTGCCGGAGGCGATGCGGGCGCGGATGCCCTACGCCGACCCCACGCAGCCGGACCACGTCGAGCTCTACACCTACGCCGACCTGGACGCGCTGATCGAGCTGTACGGGCACATCCGGTCCGTCAACCCGAACAACCAGGTCAACTTCCGCACCGCGTCCAGCCTCACGCCCGACGACTACACCACGCACCTGGTGCTGCTGGGCGGGGTGGACTGGAACTCCGTCACCCGGGAGCTCCAGTACCGCCTGGACATGCCGATCACGCAGGTCGGCAGGCACGACGAGTCCGACGCGGGCGGGTTCGTGGTGCGCGGGCCGGGCGAGGCGGAACGGCTCTTCGCGCCGAAGCTCGGCGGCGGCCCCGGCCACGAGGAGCTCCAGGAGGACGTCGCGCACTTCTACCGCGGCGTCAACCCGTTCAACGCCAAGCGCACCGTGACCATCTGCAACGGCATGTACGGCCGGGGGACCCTCGGCGTCGTCCGCACGCTGACCGACATCCGGTTCCGCGACCGCAACACCCAGTACCTGGCGCAGCGCTTCGGGGACAGCGACTCCTACAGCGTCCTGACCCGGGTGTTCGTGGTCAACGGCCAGGTCGTCACCCCCGACTGGACCCAGTCGGCGTTCCGCCTGTTCGAATGGCCGGAGGGCCGGAGTTGACCGTCGCGACGTTCGCGCCCGTCAGGCACCACGAGTCCCACGGGAAGCTCTTGACCGCGGTGGACGCGGCCGACTGCCCGCCCGGGTCGGTCGACGCGGTCATCGTGCCCACGAACCGCCCGTCGTCCTACCTGGAGACCGC
>NZ_JBPKJK010000112.1:0-30450 GCF_051756985.1 Saccharothrix sabaoui | reverse complement strand
CAGCCGGACAGGACGATCTCCTGGCCCAGCAGCGTGACCACCCGCACGGCGTACCGCGCGAGCTGCCCGTTCGGCCCGACGACCTCCTGGTTCAGGTGCACGGTCGCCACGCCCGGGATGCCCACGGTGGCCGGACCGGTGCCGATCGGTCGGCCGTTGAGCGAGCCCACGCGCGACCCGGTGCTCAGGCCCTCCTCGGTGGCGAGGCAGCTCACCTCCAGGTCGGACACGGTGACCGCGCCGCCCAGCAGGCTCGCCGAGGAGATCTCCGCACCCGCGTCGGTGCGCCCGGTGGTCGGGTCGGGGGAGCAGTCGGCGTGCAGCGCCTGCACCGACGCCAGGCCGGGCACGGTCACCGTCGCGGTCGTCCGGTCCGACGACGGCGGGCACGTGGCGTGCGGCGTCTTCGCCACCGCGACCAAGCCGGAGGCGCTGATGCCCCACGCCTCGGCGCGGACGTGCGACACGAGCCGGACCGTCGCGGTCGCCCGGCCACCGTCGTCGTCGGTCACCGTGACCAGCACGGTGTGCGCGCCGACGCCGGTGTAGGCGTGGGTCGCGGTGCACGTGCCCGACCCGGCGCCCTGCGCGACCGTGCCCACCGCCGGCGCGGCGCCGTCGGCGAAGTCCACGGTGCAGGTGTGCGTGTCGTGCATCGCGATGTCGGTGAACGGCGCGGTCACGGTGATCGGCGCGCCGCGCAGCACGAGCGTGCCGTCGGCCGGGGAGCTGATCGACACCTGCGGCGCGACATTGGTCAGGGTCAGCGTGGTCGTCGCCACGACGGGCGCGTTGAGGCCGTCGGACGCGGTGAGGGTGAGCGTCCACACGCCGTCGTCGTCGCAGGTGATCGTGGTGGTCGGGTTCGACGGCGCGGCGAAGGCGCACGTCGCCCCGGGGTCCACGCCGGACAGCGGGGTCGCGGTCCACGACGTCGTCAGCGACGGGCCGTCGGGGTCGGTGGCGGTGCCGGCGACGCCGACAGGCGTGCCCTCCTGCCCGGCGTACGGCCCGCCCGGCAGCACGGTCGGCGGGTCGTTGACGATCACGTCCGTGCAGTCGGTGACGGTGCCCGGCCCACCGCCGTCGGTGCCGCGCGCGGTCACGCACAGCTGGTACGTGCCGGAGGTGAGGACACCGGTGGTGGCGCTGTAGGACACCTGCGCGGGACCGGTCTGCGGCAGGGCGGGGGAGACGTTCGTGACGGCCGTGGGCGAGCCGCCGTTCACGGTGAGCGTGAGGTCGGTCAGCCGGGAGGCGATGACGCCCGGCACGACGCCCGGCAGGTTCGCCGGGTCGGGCACCGCGGTGCACGTGCCGCCGGTGAGGTCGGCGATGGCCTGGAGGCTCGCGTTGTAGTCACCGCCGTTGCACGCGGAGCCGGGGCCGACGGCGAAGGTGAAGTAGTCGACGTTCGCGGGCACCGCGCCCGCCACGCCGGTGACGTCGCCGGAGGCGAAGCCGTCGGACAGGAACAGCACGACCTTGCGGTTCTGCGACTGGGCGTCGGTGACGGTCGTCGCCGACTGCACGGCGGGCACGAAGCTCGTGCCGCTGGGGAAGCTCTTGGCGGTGAACTGGGCGACGCCGCCGGCGAACGCCGAGCTCACCGCCTCCTGGACGTCGCGGGTGCCGTTGCCGTTCTCGTCGGCGGCGGGGGTGGTCAGCAGCTGGTCGCCGGCGGCGGGCCGGACGTCCACGGTCGCCGCGCTCGAGCCGAACACGACCGCGCCGACGTCGCCGACCACGCTGTCGGGTGCCGCGGCGATCGCGTTGAGGTTGGCCACGGCGGTCTTCTCGCAGTCCAGGATCGTTGCCCCCCCGCACTGCGCGGCCGTGCTGCCGGACACGTCCACCACGTAGGTCAGCGCGGTGTCCTTCACCGGGACGCCCGTGCCCACCGCCGCCGTGCCGGTCACCGTGACGGGCCCCTGAGGCACGACCGTGCCGGGCGCGGGGCTCGCGACGTCCACCGAGATGCTCGTGCCGCCGGGCAGGTTGCCGTCCACGGCCAGGGCCTGCGCACCGCTCGCGACCACCGCCACGACGGCGACCAGCGATACCGCTGCCGTCTGTCTCTTCCTCAACGTCCTCACGCCCTTCCTCAGGGTGGCACGCCGTCGTGCCCCTAGGGGAATGTCGAAAGGCGTGTGCGCTGAGTTACTGCTCCGTCCTAGTGAGTGACAACCTGTCGGGCGACCTCGCCCGGTCGGCCGTCACACTGTGCTCTATCCGGTGGGTGACATCCCTGCGGAGAGCCCACCGCGGGTGGACCGCAGCCCCAGCCCGTTCACGACCGCCTCGCCCGGGGGCCGAGGCGGGTGTCCGGGAACGACCCGTCGCCGAACAGGAGGCGGGCCGCCACCGTCCGCCCGAGCGGCGTGCGCAGCACCGTGAACGCGGACTCGGCCACGGCCGGTTCGCGCAGCCGGGACAGCAGCCCGCGCAGCAGGAGCCGGGTGCGGAACCGGGCGCGCAGCGCCGCGCCGGCGTAGTGGCGCAGCACCGAGGCGTCGCCGGTGCGCAGGTGGTCGCCGGTGACGGCGGCGGCCGGCCCGGCCATGCGCAGGCACGGGTCCAGGCCGCCGGCGGTCAGCGGGGACACCGCGCCGGCCGCGTCGCCGACGAGCAGGCCCCCGGGGCAGGCGATCCGGCGCAGCACGCCGCCGACCGGGATCGGCCCGCCCCGGCGGCGCACCGGCCCGGCGGGCGCGGGCACGCCGGGGAACCGGTCGCGGAACGCGCGCAGCAGCCCGGGGAGCGGCGCGACGAGCCGGTCGGGCAGCCCGGCCAGGCCGACGTGCGCCTGCTCGCCGTCGTCGACGACCCACGCGAGGTAACCCGGCGCGAGCCGCGGGTCGAACACGCAGTGGAACGTCGACGGGGACGTGCTACCGGCGACCGGGGACACCTCCTCGACGCCGATGGTCATCCACCGGTTGGTGTCGAGCCCCAGCCGGCGCGCCACCGTCGAGCGCGCCCCGTCGGCCCCGACGGTGAAGCGCGCCCTGACCTCGTTCACCGGGTACGGCACGCCCAGGCTCACCCGCGCGCCGGCCTCGACCGCGCGGGTGAGCGCCTGCGCGCAGACCCCGGCCATGTCGGCGACGCGGAACTCGTCGCGCGCTGACCGGCTCGACCGGCGCGCGCAGCGACGGCGGGTGCAGCAGCACGCGCCGCACCGCCGGTCCGAGGTGGTCCTCCGGCAGGGCGAAGTCCTCCAGCGCCCGCCGCACGAAGATGCCCGTGGTCCGGATACCGGTGTCGAGCCGCCCGCGGCGTTCGCACACCAGCACGTCGACCCCCTGGAGCGCGAGCAGCCGCGCGGTCTCCAGGCCCGCGACCCCGGCGCCGACGACGAGGACGTCCACGTCTTCCACGCCGCCCGACGCCAGCCCCGCCGCCCTGGTCGGGCCGCCGGCCGCACGACACCTCCACCGGACCTCCACGACCCCCTCACCCGACCGGGCCCGGAGGTCAGTGCGCGCCGCCGCAGCACTCGTGCGGGTTCTCCGACTCCGCTGGCCGCAGCACCCCGCCCACCGCCGGTTCCACGAGCAGCACCAGTTCGCCGTCCCGGCACACCGGGCGCAGGAAACCCAGCGTCTCCACCGGGTCGGCCGGTCCCACCGGCACGCCGATGCCCACGACCCGGTCGATCGCCGAACGGGCCACGACCTCGGCCGCCGGGTGCGTGCCGATCAGCACCTCCTGGCCCGGGAAGCGGATGCAGCGACCGTCGGTGCGGTCACGCGCACCGACGGCCGCGCGTGCGCCGGGTGAGTCGGGGGAGTCCGGTGTGGACACCGGCGCGCCCAGCAGCTCCGCCACCGGGTCACCGGTGACGTGCGCCGAGACCGCGGTGACCGCGACCGGTCCTCGGTGGTCGACGTGGGTGAACACGAGGTCCGCGCCCGGGATCGCGGCGAGGACCAGCGCGTCCAGGTGGGCCGCGCCGTGCCCGTCGGGGAGCACGGGCACGGCGCCGACCCAGCCGCGCGCGGGCCGGCCGGTCATCAGATGACGTCGACGAAGACCGGGTTCGCGTAGAACCACAGGTCCGACCACGGGTCGGCGTCGCCGATCACATCCATGACGGGGTTGCCGTCGGGGGTCAGCCGGTTGCCGTCCGACCCGCGCAGCCGCAGGTAGAACGCGCCGTCGACCTTGCGGAACACGTGCGTGAACTTCACCGTGCCGCGTGCCGTCCGGGCCACCTCGAAGGTCTTCACGACCTTCGTCAGCGGCGCGCTGAACGCGTCGCGGTCGGCCGCCGGGCCGGTGACCGGACCCGCGACCAGGTCGACCTTCGCCAGCCGCGGCACCACGCCGCCGAAGTTCGCGCCCCGCGCCAGGTCCACCTCGACGACGACCTCGACGTCGTCACCGCGCCGCACGAACGTGCGACCGCCGATCGTGACGCCCCGGTTGTCGCCCTCGCCGAGCGAGCGGACCCGCACGTTGAGGCCGTCGATGATCCGGCCGTGCACGGCGACGACCTTGCCGCCCTGCATGCCCCGCATGACGTCCACGTAGGACTTGGAGTTCGCGCCGACCAGCGTGGAGCTGTAGAAACCGGGGAAGTAGTCGCCGTTGACCTGCTCGACGCCGGTGTCGACAGGGGCGCCCTTGCTGCCGGTGGTGTTGTGGTCGCCGGGACCCGGCTTGAACGTGTCCTGGTGCACCTGGTGGGCGTCGGAAGTCGCGGTGACCCACCACGGCCGGCCCTCGGCGAGCAGCGAGTCCCACAGCCCGCCGACCTTCGCGGTCATCCAGTCGAAGCCGCCGTACGTGCGGTACGGGTTCTCGGTCGCCGTGGGGGCGAAGCCGGGGAAGCTGTCCTGGTTCGGCGAGCCGTCGTAGTAGCCCCGGGCACCGCCGCGCCCGCCGTTCGCCGTGCCGATGCCCGCCGCCTGGTGGCCGGGCGCGCCCTCCATGCCGACCGCCACGTCCGGCGCCGCGTCCCGCCAGCCGCGGATCTCGTGCGGGCTGTCCACGCCGCGCCGCGCCGGGTGGTTGGCGAACATCAGCGCGATTTCCGTGCGGCCGGACAGCACCTGCGCCTCCAGGTACCGCAGCGCCGCCAGCGCGTACGGCTCGCCGTCCGCGCTCGTCGAGCGGGCGATCAGCCCTCTGCCGCCCTGCGCCGCCGGGGTGGACAGCACGCCACCGTCGTAGGCGGCCTCGAAGGCGCGCAGGATGTCCACCGTCGAGCGGCCCGGCGGCAGGAACACGGTGGCGTGCTCCGCGCCCGGGATGTTCCACTCCAGGCCCTGGTACACCAGGACGTCCCGGTGCGAGCGGCGCGCCCTCTCGATGTCCGGCGTCACCTGGTCGATCGAGAACTTCTCGTGCGCCACCCCGCCGTGGTCGGTGATGACGACCCAGTCCAGCCCGTGCTGCCGGGCCTTCGCGACCTGCTGCGCCACCTCGTACTGCCCGTCGGACGAGTACTTGGTGTGGATGTGGTGGTCGCCCGCGTACCAGCGGTCCCGCCCGCCCCACGGGTTGACCGGGCGTGCCGGGCGGTCGTCGTGCGCGTGCGCGGGCGTCGCGCCGACCGCGGTCGCGATCCCGGCCGCACCGAGCCCGGCCAGGAACCCGCGCCGCGCCACGGAGAGGGGACGGTCGTCGCGGTCGTCGCGCCAGCTCCCGTCGGCCTCCTCGTGGTGGTGCTCGTGGTCGTGGCCGTGGTGGTGGTGCGACATGGGGCGGTGCTCCGATCTGACCCGGACATGCGGCGGCGCAGCGAAGTATCGTGAGTCGGCCACGTGTTCCGGTGGTGCGCACCGTCGAACTCCGGGTGAACACTTCCGCCGTCCCGGCTCAGGAGCACACGGGTTCCTCGTCCGGGGCGGGGTTCTCCACGGCGCCGCAGTAGCTGTGGGTACGGGTGGGGCTCATCGTCCACGTGGCGGTCGCCGGCCAGTAGCCCATCCCGCCGCCGTCCTCGGTGGCGAACAACGGGCCGCCTCCGTTCACCGGCACCTCGCGGAACTCGTTCCCCTCCGTGATGCCCACCTCGACGCGGTAGGCGTATGGCCCCGATGTGCCGGTGAGGTCCACGGCTACGCCCAGCTCAGCCGGGGACCGGGGCGTCACCTCGTGCGGTCCGGACAGTACCGTCGACCGTTGGCCCGACCGCTCGTCGTGGACACTGAGCCGCATCGAGTCGTGATCGGGAAACGGCAGTTGTGCGCCGGGGCGGGGCAGGCAGGCCAATCGGACCTTGGGGGGCCCACCCCCGGCTTCCCGGTACGGCGCGGGATCGGGCGACACGCGTACGTGCACGCTCTCGACGGTTGTGCTGTAGTTCGCCGACAACGTGATGGTGTGCTCCGCGACGCCGGCGGGCAGCGCGCCCTCCCGCAGCGCCCACGCCTGGAGGCCGGGGCAGTCCACCACGTCGTCGGGCGGCGTCGACCTGGCGAGCGCCTCCGGCGCCAGCAGCACCCACCCTTCGTCGACACCGCGCCCGCCGACCACGACGGCCACCTCGATCTCCGGCTCCTGGGCGGGTACCGGGCTCCACCCGGTGGAGGGCTCCGGCGTTGGCACCGCCGACCGCGTCTCCCACAGCACCGCGAGCCCCACGAGGAGCCCCACGACGAACCCGGTGGCCAGCACGACCGTTCCGCGCGTGCGCCTTTTCAACGGAACATCCCGCCCTCGCCGCGCTCGACCCAGGTGCCGCCGTTGACCTGGTACCCGAAGCGCTGCCGGTAGTGGTCCGCGAAAGCCGTCGTGGCGAACGGCGCGCCCTCGTCCTTCACCTCGAAGGTCTGCTTCTGCCCGTCGATCTCGGCGTGGATTTCCGGGTACCACTCGCAGTACGACTTCGTGACGCGCCCGACGACGTTGAACGGTTGGGTCTGACCGGGTTCCAGTTGCACGTTCTCGCCGTACGTCCACGGGTCGCCGAGGGTGCCATCGTCGTTGGTGACCCGCGCCTGGGGGTCGTCCTCCTCCAGGTCGAAGGCGAGGTCGATCACTTCGACACCGCCTTGCGCGCCGGCCCACGCCAGTGCCCCCGACAGCGGGGCCGACCGCTTCACCTTGGCCCTGATGTCGGTGATCAGCACCGGCTTCGGCCAGTGGTTGACGACCGTCATCCTCAGCCTGGTGAAGTTGTACGACTCGCCCCAGTAGTGGTGCGCGATGTAGACGGGGTGTGCGGTCGCGGTGAGCGGGCCCAGGGCGGGTTCGCCGGACACCGCCAGCATGTCCCGCACCTGGACGTCCGACAGGGGATCGGCGAACGCCCACCCGAACGCGTCGTCCGCGCGGACCTGAGGCACGGCCTTCACGCCGAGGACGCCCTTGGCGCGCGCCTTGGCCTGCTCCGCCCGGGTGACCTCGTCCTGCGCGACCGGCTCGATCGACGGGTTGACCAGCCGGCTGACGACCCCCGCCGCCAGGCCGCCCCCGACCACGCCCGCGATGGCGAGCACCACGTCGCGCCGCGGCACCAGCCGCTTGCGCCACGCAGCGCGGTTCGCCAGCTCCCCGACCTTCGCCGCGAAGCGCTCATCGTCCCGCAGCGCGACCGCGAGAACGGCGAGGAGTTCAGGCGACACCCGGCCGTCGCGCGCGAATTCGGCCCACGGCGCGGCGGCGTCCGGGGAATTCGCGAGTCTCAGTTCCACGACGTCGTGCAGGTGCACCCGGGCCGATCTGAGCGTTCCCCGCGAGTTGAGCACTTCGAACGCGAAAGCGGCTAACGCGCTTGGCTCCACGGAATCCCCCAGGGGTGTCGAACCGGAGAAATGGACGACAGCGAACAGCCGACCACCGCACACCGGAATCCGAATGATCCTCGGACGGGTCGCGGTGTCGTCGCCGCCGAACGCATTCCGCCATCATGCCGGAATGCGCCACCTCTCCGCGCACCACTGGTGGGCCCGGCTGCATTCGGGCCGGCTCGTCGAGGTGGCGTTCGGGACCGGGAGCAGACTGGGGGCGTGGACAGCAAGCGCAAGCGCGGTGAGCTGCGGATCTACCTCGGGGCCGCGCCCGGTGTCGGCAAGACGTTCGCGATGCTCGGGGAGGCGCACCGGCGCGCCGAGCGGGGCACCGACGTGGTCGTCGGGCTGGTCGAGACCCACGGCCGGGAGAAGACCGCGGCCCTGCTCGACGGGCTGGAGCGGCTGCCGCTGCGGGTGGTCGCGCACCGGGGGGTCGAGCTGGCCGAGCTGGACGTGGACGGGGTGCTGGCCCGCGCGCCCGAGGTGGCGGTGGTGGACGAGCTGGCGCACACCAACGCGCCCGGCTCGCGCAACGCCAAGCGGTGGCAGGACGTGGAGGAGCTGCTCGACGCGGGCGTCGACGTGCTGTCCACGGTCAACGTGCAGCACCTGGAGTCGCTCAACGACGTGGTCGCGCGCATCACCGGTGTCGAGCAGCGCGAGACCGTGCCCGACGAGGTCGTGCGCCGCGCCGAGCAGGTCGAGCTGGTCGACCTGACCCCGGAGGCGCTGCGCCGCCGGCTGGCGCACGGCAACGTCTACGCCGCGCACAAGATCGACGCCGCGCTCGGCAACTACTTCCGGGTCGGCAACCTCACCGCGCTGCGCGAGCTGGCGCTGCTGTGGGTCGCGGACCAGGTCGACGTGGCGCTGCAGCGCTACCGCAGCGAGCAGCGCATCACCGATACCTGGGAGGCCCGCGAACGCGTCGTCGTGGCGATCAGCGGCGGACCGGAGAGCGAGACCCTCATCCGGCGCGCCCGCCGCATCGCGCTGCGCGCCGGGGCCGACCTGCTGGTCGTGCACGTCCTGCGCGGCGACGGGCTGGCCGGCGCGTCACCCCGCTCGGTGGGCGGGGCCCGGCGCACCGCCGAGGACCTCGGGGCGACGTTCCACACCGTGGTGGGCGACGACGTGCCGACCGCGCTGCTGGAGTTCGCCCGCGGCGTCAACGCCACCCAGCTGGTGCTGGGCACCTCGCGCCGCTCGCGGCTGGCCCGCGTGGTCGACGAGGGCATCGGCTCGGCCGTCGTGCAGGCGTCCGGGCCCATCGACGTGCACATGGTCACGCACGACGAGGCGCGCCGCGGACGCCGGCGCCGGGCGGCGGGCACCGCGCTGAGCCGGTCCCGCACGCTGCTGGGGTGGGTGCTCGCGCTCCTCCTGCCGGCCGCGATGACCGGCCTGGACCTGCTGTGGGGCGACGGGCTGACGGTGTCCACCGACGTCGTCGGCTACTTCCTCGCCACCGTCGTGGTCGCGCTGGTGGGCGGCGTCGGGCCGGCGGTCGGCGCGGCGCTGCTCGGGGCCGGGCTGCTCAACTTCTTCTTCACCGCGCCCCGCTACAGCCTCGCCGTGGCCACCCCGGAGAACCTGGTCACGCTCGTCGCGATGCTGCTGGTGGGCGTACTGGTCGCGCTGGTCGTGGACCGGGCGGCGCGGTTGGGCGAGCAGGGCGCGCGGGCCCGCACCGAGGCCGCGCTGCTCGCCTCCTACGCCCGCACCGTGCTGACCAGCCCGTACCCGCTGGCGCGGCTGCTGGAGAAGGTGCGCGAGAACTTCGGGCTGGAGTCCGTGGCGCTGCTGGAGCGCCGCGACGGCGGGTGGGAGCGCGTGGCGTGCGTCGGGCCCGAGCCGTGCGACGAACCCGACGAGGCGGACGTGGACGTGCCGGTCACCGCCGACGTGCACCTGGCCCTGCGCGGGCGCACCCTGCCCGCCGGCGACCAGCGCGCCCTGGAGGCCGCCGCCGGGCAGGCGCTGATGGCGCTGCGGCAGCAGCGGATGGCCGCCGAGACCGCCGAGGCCCAGCGGCGGGCCGAGACCACCGAGCTGCGCACCGCCCTGCTGTCGGCCGTCGGGCACGACCTGCGCACACCGCTGACCTCGATCAAGGCCGCCGTCGGCAGCCTGCGCGACGCCGAGCTGAGGCTGTCCGCGCAGGACACCGCCGAGCTGCTGGAGACCGTCGAGGTGTCCGCCGACCGGCTCACCGGGCTGATCGACAACCTGCTCGACTCGTCCCGCCTGGCCACCGGCGCGGTCGTGCCGCAGCTGCGCGCCGTCACGTTCGACGAGGTCGTGGCGCGCGCCCTGGCGGGCATCGACGAGCGCCGGACCGTGTCGGTCGACGTGGGGGAGGAGCTGCCCGCCGTGCGCGCCGACCTCGGCCTGCTGGAGCGCGTCGTGGCCAACGTCGTGGACAACGCCCTGCGGCACGGCAGGCTCACCCCGCGCCGGGCGGTCGACGTGGACGGCGACGGCACGATCGCGCTCGACGAACCCGAGGTCGCCGTGCGCGCCAGCGCCCACCACGACCGGGTGGAGCTGCGCGTCGTCGACCACGGCCAAGGGCTGCCGAAGAACACGGCGGACGCGGTGTTCGCGCCGTTCCAGCGGCTCGGCGACCGCGACGCCACCCCCGGCGTCGGGCTGGGGCTGAGCGTCGCCAAGGGCTTCACCGAGGCCATGGGCGGCACCATCACCGCCGAGGACACCCCCGGTGGCGGGCTGACCATCGTCGTCTCGCTGCCCACCGCGTCGTGACCACCGTCCTCGTCGTCGACGACGACGCGCAGCTCCTGCGGGCGCTGCGGATCACCCTGGGCGCGCACGGCTACGACGTGCGGACCGCCGCCGACGGGGCGGGCGCGCTGCGGGAGTGCGCGCTGCGGCCCGACCTCGTCGTCCTGGACCTGGGCTTACCCGACGCGGACGGCGTCGACGTGATCGCCGAGGTGCGCCGCACCAGCACCGTGCCGATCGTCGTGCTGTCCGCCCGGCTCGACTCCGCGGCCAAGGTGCGCGCCCTCGACGCGGGTGCCGACGACTACGTCACCAAGCCGTTCGGGACGGAGGAGTTCCTGGCCCGGGTGCGCGCCGCCGTCCGGCGCTCGGCCCGGCGCCCGTCCGGCGAACCGCCCGTGCTGACCGCGTCGTTCACCGTCGACCTGGCCGCGAAGAAGATCCACCGCGACGGCGGCGAGGTGCACCTGACACCCACCGAGTGGGGCCTGCTGGAGGTCCTGGTGCGCGCCGCCGGCGAGCCGGTCAGCGCCCACGACCTGCTGGCGCGCGTGTGGGGCCCGAACCACACCGACGCGACGCACTACCTGCGCGTGTACCTGGCCCAACTGCGCCGCAAGCTGGAACCGGACCCCGCCCACCCCCGCCACCTCCTCACCGCCCCGGGCCACGGCTACCGCTTCCGACCGTGAGGCGCGCCGCTGGCCGGCCCGGTGGCCTACGGTCCCGGGGTGACGTCGTCGCGCAGGATCAGGATCTTCGTCTCCTCGCCGGGGGACGTGCAGGACGAACGCGAGCAGTGCGGCCGGGTGGTAGAGGAGTTGAACGCCGTCCTGGGCCTCCTGGTGGTCGACCGGGAGATCCGGTTGGAACTGATCCGCTGGGAGACCCACACCCACCCCGACCTGGCGGGCCACCCGCAAGGCGTGGTGGACGAGCAGCTCGGTACCGAGTTCGACCTTTTCATCGGCATGATGTGGAGTCGGTTCGGCACGCCGACCTGGAGCGCCGGATCGGGCACGGAGCACGAGTTTCGGGCCGCCCACACGGGGTGGCGGGCCCGTCGCCGACCCGCGCACATCCTGTTCTACTTCTGCGAGGCGCCGGTCGACGGCCCCGACGAGGCGCAGTGGGCCGCCGTCCGCGCGTTCAGGCGTGAACTGGAGCAGCTCGGCCTGGTCGGCGTCTACGACGACCGCGCCCGGTTCGCGGACAAGCTGCGCCTCGACTTGGTCCACGTGCTCGGCAGGATGCTGCGCGGCACGTCCGCGCCCGCCGCAGTCGTGTTGCCCGCGAACCTCGCCGTCGCCCGTGAGCTGGTGGCCTCGGTGGCGGCGGAGTACGACCGGGTGCGCGCGACCATGCCCGGTGGTTCGGCGCGCACCGTGCGCATGGAGGTGATCGCCTCCACCCTGCGGACGATGGCGCGATCGACGTTCCCGCTGCTCGCCGAGCTGACGACGGCCAGTGACTCGGGCGGCAGGAGGTTGGCCGCCGCCTGTGCGCTCCAGGTGGTGCCCGACGTTCGGCACGTGGCGTGGCTGGCCCGGCGCTTCGGCGGTGACCAGCCGTTCATCGCCTACCACGCCGGTATCGCGCTCGCGACCGCGGCGCGGGAGCTGCCGGCGGCCGACCTCGACGCCGTGTCGGCGGCCCTGACCGAGGTGGAGGACCTGGTCTCGGGGTTGCGGCCCGGTACCGACCGGGCCGCGGTGGCCGCCGTCGCCCGTCAGGAGCTCGACCTCCGGCGGTCGTTCGGGGAGCGGGGTTGATCAGGCGGCCCGGTGGTGGCTGACCGGCCTCAGGCGCGGGTGGTGCGGTGGGTCCGGGTCGGCGCGCGGGGTGGCGGGGGCGGCCCCGTCGGTCGGAGTCGCGGTCGGGAGCGGGGTCGTGCTGTCGGTGCCGTCCGGGCGGCGGTGGGTGCGGTGGACCAGCAGGAGCAGGGCGAGGCCCAGGACGAGGATGGCGTGCGACGTCACGCGGGTCGCGGTGGCCTGGCCGGTGATCAGGTCGCGGGTGGAGAAGGCGGCCAGGACGGCGACGAACGCGGCCACCACGGGGAGCAGGCCGATGGCCGCGCGGGGGCGCAGGGCCGCCCACAGCAGGCCCAGGCCCAGCGCCAGGTTCCACGCGGTGCTCTCGTTGAACAGGTGGACGCCCGTCGAGTCGTGGATGCCGTGGCCCGCCGCCCGGGCCGCCGCGGTGCTCGTGCCCAGCACCTGCGCCAGGCCCAGGGTCAGCTGCGCGACCGCGACGCCGGCCAGGGCGGCGCGCGGGTACCAGCCCCTCGTGCGCACGACCGGGGGCGCGGCGGCCACGACGGCGTCCACGAGGTCGGGCGTGGCCGTCGCCGGGCGCAGGCGCAGCGACCTGGTCAGGGCCGCGGCGCGGTCCTGCCACGCCCGGCACGCCGCGCAGCCCGCCAGGTGCGCGTCGGTCTCGGCGGCGGGCGCCGGCTCCGCCTCCCCGTCCAGGCGGGCGGACAGGGCTTCGCGGCAGGTGTCGCAGTCCACGACGACATTGTCGGCTACCCGGCGTCGGAAGTTCCCGACGTCGCCGCGGACCGCGGGTCGTGCAGGTCCGGCGCGCCGGACGGCAGCGTCCACCGGACCGGCTTGGCCCCGCCGCCCGCCGTGGTGCTCTCGCCCACCACGACGCCCCGGTCGTTGAGCGCGATCGGGAAGGCGGCCGTGCCGCCCAGCGGCGCCAACCAGGTCACCCGCCCCGCCCGCCAGTGGAACGCCCTGGTCGACGAGCCGTCCGCCGCCGACGTCCAGCCGACGACGTCGCCGCGCTCGTTGACCGCCACCGCCTCGGACGGGCCGGGCACGCCCAGGTCCACCGGCTTGCCCCCGGCGGGCCACAGCACGGCGCGCCGCACGCCGTCCACCACCGACCAGCCCACCGCGTCGCCGCGCTCGTTCAACGCCTGCTCACCGTGCGCCACCCGGCCGTCGGCGGACAGCACGGTCACCGCGTCGCCCTCCCAGCGCAGCGCCACCGTGCCCCGGCTGCCGACGATCGCGCCCGCCTCGTTCACCGCCTCCACCGAGTACGCGCCGTAGCCCTCGGCGTCGGCCAGGCGCGTGCACGTCGTGCCGACGCAGCGGAACGCGGAGAAGTCGGCGCCGGACGGCAGGGTGCGCGACCCGGCGACCACGCCGGCGTCGTTGATCGCGCTCAGCGACAGGTGCGGCCCGGACATCGGCAGCACCACGTGCACGCCGCCGCGCCACACCGCCGCCCGCTCCTGGTGGTACCCGTACGGGGAGGTCGAGTACGTCATCGGCACGTCGCCGTGCGCGTTGATCGCGGAGGTGATCACCCACCCGGAGCCGGGCGGCGTGATGTCGGTGCCGCCGCCCGCGAACCAGATCCGCGGGTGCTGCGCGTACGGCCCGAGGTCCCGCCTGGCCCGCATGCCGACGACCTGGCCGCGCTGGTTCACCCCGGTGGGCAGGCCCGGCCCCAGGTCGGTGATCGCGCCGCCCGGCGACCACTGCACGGCGCGCACCGGGCCGTCGCCCTCGGCCTGGCCGACGACCTGGCCCAGGTCGTTGACGGCGGTGGCGCGGTGCGAGGGCTGACCGGGCAGGCCGGGCAGTTCGACGGCGGCGACGGTGGTGGGTGCGGCGGGTGCGGGGGCCGCGGCGGTGATCAGGGGGAGGGCGGTCACCAGGGCCAGGACGGTGGCGGACGCGCGTGACGGGGGCATGGTCGCTCCAGTGCGGAAAGCCGGGTGCGGGAGGGGGGTGCGGGAGGCGGGTGCGGGAAGGCCGAGCGGAGGAGAGGAGGGCGGAAGCGGGAGAAGGGGGTCAGCGGATCGGCGCGGTCGCGACCGGGGTCCAGCGCACCGCCTTGAGCGTTCCGTCCGCCGCGGTGCTCTCGCCGACCACGACGCCCCGCTCGTTGATCGCCACCGGCAGGCTGTGCGCGCCGCCGAGCGACCCCAGGTAGGTGACCCGCCCGTCTCGCCACAGGAACGCCCGGGGCGCGTCCGGGTCGTCGGCCGACGTCCAGCCGACGACGTCGCCGCGCTCGTTGACCGCGACCGCCTCCGCCGGGCCGGGCACCCCGAGCACGACCGGCTTGCCGTCGCCGGGCCACAGCACGGCGCGGCTGACGCCGTCCACGACCGACCAGCCCACCGCGTCGCCGCGCTCGTTGAGCGCCTGCGGACCGGCGGCCACGCCGCCCTCCTCGGCCAGCACGGTCACCGCGTCGCCCGCCCAGCGCAGGGCGCGCGGGTAGCGGTTGCCGACGACCACGCCGGCCTCGTTGACCGACTCCACCGAGTACGAGCCGGTGCCGGGCGCGGCGGCCAGCGGCGCGCACGAGGAGGTCGTCGCGCAGCGGAACGCGTACGGCTCCCCGGCCACCGGTGTCCTGGTCCCGACGACGACGCCCGCGTCGTTCACCGCGTCCAGCGACAGGTGGGCGCCGGGCAGCGGCAGCGGCACGTGCTGCCCGTTCCGCCACACCGCCGCCCGCTCCTGGTGGTGGCTCGCCGGCGAGGGGGAGTACGTCATCGGCACCGCGCCGTGGTTGTTGATCGACTGCGCGACCACCCAGCCCGCGCCCGGCGGCGTCAGGTCGGTCTCCCGGCCGCCGGACCAGGTCTTCGCCTTCTGCACGTACGGCCCAGCGCCGTTGACGGGCACCGCGCCGAGCACCTGGCCGCGCCGGTTGATCGCGGCGGGCAGGCCCGTGCCGAGGTCGGTGGCCGCGCCGCCCGGCGACCACAGCACGGCGTGCGGCACGCCGTTGCCGTAGGCGGTGCCGACGACCTGGCCGAGGTCGTTGAGGCCGGTCACGCGGTGCGTCGACCAGCCGGGCAGGCCGGGCAGTTCGGCGACCACGACGGAGAGCGGGGCGGGCGCGGCGGCCGGGGCGGCACCGGCCGCCGGCGCGACGACCGGTGACAGCGCGGTCGCCAGCGCGAGCACCGTCGCGGGCACGCGTAACTCGGGCATGGTCGCTCCGTTGCGAGGATGTCCTGGGGTGGCGCTGGATCGATTCGACCGTAGTCCCGGCCCGACCGAGACGGGGTGCGCCGGACAGCGCAAGGCGCTGGGGGAACCGGTGGGGCGCTCGCCCGTCCGGCGGCGGGCGCACCGCCAAGAGCGCTCGATCGTGTCATTGCCGCCCCCACCGGCCACTGCCGATCATGGAAGCCGTGAAGAGCCGGGAGATCCGGATCGCGCTCCCGCCCGGCCTGCCGCACGAGCGCTGCGCCGGGGTCGAGCACGCGGTCACGAGCCTGATGAGCCTGTGGGACATCGACGACGACCGGGTGAGCGTGGTCGACGTCGACGTCGAGGACGGGCCGCCGGCACCGGCACCGGAACCCCGGTGACCTGACCCGCCGCGCGGTTGGGCCGAGCGGGTAGCGCTTTCCCGGTAATGCCAGTACCGGGGCAACGCGGCGTCCCCCTGTGGTGTCTTACTCACCGAGGGCAGTGGCGGTCGGTGAGGTACCGCCACGGTGACGGGGGAGTTCACATGTCCCGCAGGACGAGGGCACCACTGGCGCTCGGGCTGGTCGCGGCGGTCGCGATGACGGCCGCGACCGGCCCGACCGCGTCGGGAGAGCCGCCGGAGCGGACCGGGGAACGATCGACAGGCGCGCGCTTATCGGGGGTGGAGGGCACGGTCACGCTGCTGACCGGCGACGTCGTCGCGGTCCGCGCCGGCCGCGCCGAGGTGCGGCCGGGCAGGGGGCGCGCCGACGTGGCGTTCACCCAGCGCCGCGACGAGCACGGCCACCTGCACGTGCTGCCGACCGACGTGCTGGGCGAGGTGCGGTCCGGTCGCCTGGACGGGCGGCTGTTCGACGTCACCGGCCTGCTCCGGGCCGGCTACGACGATCGCTCGACCGGCGTCACGCCGCTGATCGTGACGTCGAACGGCCCGGCGGTCGCCGGGCAGCCGCTGCCGAGCGTCGGCGGGTACGCGGTGGAGGCGCCGAAGGACGGCGCGTTCTGGGCGGGCGCGCGGGCGGCCGGCATCGCGCGGGTGTGGCTGGACGGGCCGGTCCGGGCCACGCTCGACCGCAGCGTCCCGCAGGTCGGCGCGCCGCGCGCCTGGGAGGCCGGGCACACCGGCCTGGGCGCGCGGGTCGCGGTGCTGGACACCGGCGTCGACCCGACGCACCCCGACCTCGCGGGCGCCGTCGTGGAGTCGCGCAACTTCAGCGACAGCCCCGACACCGACGACCGCGTCGGCCACGGCACGCACGTCGCCGCCACCATCACCGGCGCCGGGACCTACCGGGGCGTGGCACCGGACAGCGCGGTGCTCAACGGCAAGGTGCTCGGCGACCACGGCGGCGGCCGCGAGTCCGACGTCATCGCGGGCATGGAGTGGGCCGCGGCGGCGGGCGCCGACGTGGTCAACATGAGCCTCGGCAGCTCGATGCCGACCGACGGCACGGACCCGATGTCGCAGGCCCTCGACCGGCTCACCTCGACCACCGGGGCGCTGTTCGTGGTCGCGGCGGGCAACAGCGGGCCGTCCGAGCAGACGATCGGCAGCCCGGCGGCGGCGGAGCTGGCGCTCACCGTGGGCGCGGTGGACCGGGAGGACCGGCTCGCCGCGTTCTCCTCGCGCGGACCGCGCTGGTACGACGACGCGATCAAGCCGGACATCACCGCGCCGGGCGTGGACATCGTCGCGGCGAAGGCGGCGAACGGCGACATCGGCACCCCGGTCGGCGACGCGCACGTCGCGCTGTCCGGCACGTCGATGGCGACGCCGCACGTGGCCGGCGCGGCGGCGATCCTCGCCGTCCGGCACCCCGACTGGGGCCCGGCGGAGCTGAAGGCCGTGCTCATGGCGAGCGCCAGGGCCCACCCCGACCTGACCGTCCACGAGCAGGGCGCGGGCCGGGTCGACGTGGCCGCGGCCGTCGAGCAGACCGTGGTGCCGCTGTCCGGGTCGCTGAGCCTGGGCACGACGCGGTGGCCGCACGGCGACGACGCGCCGATCGAGGCGCGGATCGCCTACCGCAACACCGGGACCGCCCCGGTGACCCTGGACGTGACCGCCGACCTGCGCGACCCGGGCGGCAACCCGGCGCCCGCGGGCATGGTCGAGCTGTCGCCGTCGGAGGTCACCGTGCCGGCCGGCGGCGAGGCCCTGGTCCTCGTCAGCGTCCGGACGTCGGTCGAGGGGCCGGACGGGCGCTACGGCGGTGCCGTCGTGGCCACCGGCGCGCCCGCGCCGCTGCGCACACCCGTCGGCGTGACCAAGGAGGTCGAGAGCTACGACGTCGACCTGGTGTTCTTCGACCACACCGGCGCGCCCACCCCCGAGTACTCCTACCGGTTCGTCGACGTGGACCACCGCAGGGCGTACCGCGGCCACGACCCGTCCGGCCGGGTCACCACCCGCCTGCCCAAGGGCACGTTCTTCGCCGACGCGACGATCTACGACCCGGCGACCCGGAACCTGACCCAGTTCAGCGAGCCCGCGTTCATCGTGTCCGGGCCCGGCGAGGTCGTGTTCGACGCGCGCGCCGGCAAGCCCCTCGGGTTGGGCGTGGACGAGCCCGGCGCCGAGACCGGCCGGCAGACCGAGGTGTTCTTCGACCTCACGACCGCCTGGGGCGAGACGGGCACCGGGTACATCGGGTTCCTGCTCGACAACCTGAGGTTCGTGCCGTCCAGGACCTCCGCCCCCGGCGCGGCGAGCTTCAGCGTGAAGGGACTGCTCGCCCGGCCCGACGGCAAGGGCGCGTTCGTCGGCAGCCCGTACCAGTACCACGTGGGGTGGCGGCACGACGGCGGCGTGCCCGACCTGCTCGACCGGGCGTTCCAGCGGCGGGACCTGGTGGAGGTCAGGAGGTCGGCCGCGGCCTCCGCGCCCGGTACGACCGGGTTCTTCGAGCAGATGGCGGGCGGTCCGCTGCCGCTGGCCGTCACCGCGTACTACTCGCCGGGCGTCGACTGGCACGGCGACTTCCTCCAGATGCCCGCCCCGGACGCGTTCCCGCCGCAGAACTACCAGGCGACCGTGCGACCGCGGCGCTTCGCCGCGGGCCGGCCGGCCACCGACAAGTGGAACACCGCCGTGTTCGGGCCGGCGTTCCCGATGAGGTCCCGGTCGTACGAGTGGGCGGGCAGGCTCGGCGACGAGGTCTCGGTCTCGGTGCCGATGTTCACCGACCAGGACCCGAACCACTTCGGGTTCTCGCAGGTCACGACGGGCAGGACGACGCTGCACCGGGACGGCGTGCTGATCGGCGAGACGCCCTACGACGGGTCGGTCTACGGTGCCGTGCCCGCCGGGCGGGGAGTTTTCGCGCTGCGCACCGAGGCCGAGCGGTCCGCCGTGGCCGAGCTGTCCACGCGCGTGACCGCCGACTGGTCGTTCACCTCCGACACCGCGGCGGGGGAGGAGCCGGAGCCGCTGCCGCTGCTGGCCGTGCGGTTCGCGCCCGCGCTCGACCAGCGGAACCGGGCGGCGGCCGGGCGGCCGTTCACGTTCCCGGTGTACGTGCAGCGCAACGGCGCCACCGGGTCCGCCGGGGTGCGCACCGCCGTGCAGGTGTCCTACGACGACGGTGCCACGTGGAAGCCGGTGCCGCTGGTCAAGCTGGGTGAGCGGTGGATCGCCGCGGTCAGGCACCCGGTCGGGGCGGGGTTCGTCTCGCTCAAGGCGCAGGCCCGCGACGACCGGGGCAACTCGGTCGACCAGACGATCATCCGGGCCTACGGCCTGCGGTGACCGTGCCGCCGGACCTGCCCCGACCGCGAGGTCAGGGCAGGTCCAGCGGGTTGCCGGCGACGCGGTCGGCCCAGCCGGTCGCCACCAGTTCCGCCGCCGCGCACCCCGGTTTCCGCTCGGCCTGGTCGTGCACCCGCTTCAGGAACGCCTCCGCGAACCCCAGTCGCGGGTAGCGGTCCAGCACCTCGGCCCGGAACCCCGGCGCGAACCGGTCCAGGCCGCGCCCCGACACGTCGGCGCTCACCGCGACCTGGAGCAGGTGGGCCTCCGGGTCGTCCTCGGCGGGCACGTCGTCGCGCATGTGCAGCACGATCACCTCGGCCAGCCGGTCCCGCCGGACCCGACCCCACCCCGCGCCGGCGGCGAAGACGCGGGCCACCCGCGCGCCCGCCTCCTCGAACGGCAGGGTGTGGCTGTCGAACGGCGCGGCCAGGCCCAGGTCGTGCAGCAGCGCCGCCACGTACAGCAGCTCACCGTCGTGCGCGACGTCCTCCCGGGCGGCGTGCGCGGTGGCCCACGAGTAGGCGCGCAACGAGTGGTTCAGCAGCCAGGGCTCACCGTGCTCCTGGACGACCTCCAGCGCCGCGGCGGCGGCCCGGGAGTCGGGCGGGGTGAAGAAGTCCACCCGGCGCAGCCTAGGGCGTGCCGGCGCGCGGTCGCACCGGGTCGGCCCTCGCGGTCGCAGCGGGTCGGCCCTCGCGGCGACCACCCGGGTCGACCGCGCCACGGGGGCGAACCGCTCAGGGGCTCGCGCAGGCCAGGGACGGCGTCGACGCGGTGCCGCGGCCGAGGAGGCCGAACGTCGCCGAGGCGCGGGCCGTCAGGGAACCGTTCCACGGTGCGTTGCGCACCGCCGCCGCCGAACCGCTGGTGGTCGACACCCCGCCCCACACCTGGTCGATCCCCTGACCGGGGGCCAGCGCCCAGCTCACCGTCCAGCCGGTGATCGGCGACGCGCCCGCGGTCACCGCGACCTCGGCCTGGAAGCCGCCCTGCCAGGTGCCGACGGTGCGGTACGAGGCCGTGCACGCACCCGACGGGGGAGCCGTGGTGGTGGTCGTGGTGGTCGTCGTCGTGGGCGGGGAGCCGCCGTCGTCGATGCTGCCCGGGATCGAGCGCAGGGCGTCGTACCAGGCCGTGGCCATCTTGCTGTAGCCGCCCGCGTTGGGGTGCACGCCGTCGGCCAGGTCGGCGGTGGTCAGCGCGCGGTACATGTCGACCAGGTGCACCTTGCGGCCCGCGTCGGCCTTGGCGCGCACGATGCCGGGTACGGCGGCGTTGAACGTGCGCACCCGGTCGTCGTAGGAGGACAGCGGCGTGATCGTGGCGACGAGCAGCACCGCGTCCGGCGACTGGGTGGTGATCTTGTCGATCAACGCCGACAGTCGGTTCGGCGCGCCGGCCGGGTCGCTCCCGTAGATGTCGTTGGTGCCGATGTGCAGCAGGACCGTGCGCGGGGTGTGGGTGCGCAGCCAGGCGACGACGTTGGCGTCGACCTGCGCGATGGTCCAGCCGGAGTGCCCCTCGTGGTCGCGGTCGCCGAGGTTGCCCGGACCGTTGGAGGACGAGCCGACGAAGTCGATCGAGTAGCCGCCGGCGACGAACTTCTGCCACAGGTCGACGCGGTACCCGCCGGGCACGTTGAAGCCGTCCGTGATCGAGTCGCCGAGCGGCATCACGCGCACCGCCGCCGCGGCGGTGACGCCGGACCCGGCCCGCGGCGCGGTCGTGGGCGCGGCGCAGGCGGACGCCGTGACGAGGGCCGCGACGGCCGCGAGCGCGGCGGCGGCGGAGGGGAACCGGGGTGTTCCGGCCATGGGCCTTCCTTCCAGTCGTGGGCTACCGCCCGTCCCCCGACGCTACGGAAAACGCCGCCGGGATCAACGGCTGTTGCGGTGGTGGTCCAGTCGAGACGTCCCGTCAGGGGCGAACGGACGCCACCACGCCCACCGCGGGGAGCAGTCCGGCGGCGATGCCGCGCTCCTCGGCCACCCGGAGCGCCCCCAGGACGGCGGGGGTGCGGTCGGACCCGGTCCAGGTGCCGCCGCGCCCGTTGACCAGGCGCCACAGGACGGGCGTGCCGGCGGTGACCGGTTCGGGCCCCACGCGGCCCAGCGCGTCCAGCACGGCCGAGCCCCGGTGCAGGGAGTCGTGGTCGGCGACCCAGGCGTCGAGCAGGTCGCCGGTGGGCGTCGGGGCGTCCAGGAGCCCGGCGGAGACCAGCACCGCGCGGTGGTCGTGCAGGAAGTGGGCGGCGGCCCGGTCCACCCGCTCCCAGGCGAACTCCTCGACGACGAGGTGCCCGCCGGGGGCGAGCAGGGCGGCGGCGTGGCCCAGCACCTCGTCCAGGTCGTCGGCGTGGTGCAGGGACCGGGTGAACAGCACGACGTCGTACTCGCCGGAGACCTCGCGGACGTCGGCGTGGACGACGCGCACCCCGCGTTCCCGGGCGGCGTGGACCGCCTCGGCGTCGCGGTCCACGCCGGTGACGTCGTGGCCCAGCCCGGCCAGGGCGGCGGCGAGCGCGCCGCGACCGCAACCGGCTTCGAGGACGCGGGCGGGGGACGACGGCAGCAGCGGCGCGAGGTGGGCCAGGGTGTGCGGGACGGCGAGGTCGGTCGGGTCCATCCGGCCGACGGTAAAGCGTGCGCGCCGTGCGGGCGAAGGGTTATCGGGCGCACCGGCTCACCCGGAGTACCGGGGCGCGGGGTCGATGCGGTGCCGCGCCAGCGCGTCGTGCAGTTCGCCGCGCTCGTGCGCGGACACCAGCTCGGCGGCCACGTCGCGCAGCTTGCGGTTGGCGTGCTGGGACGCCCGGCGCAGCAGCGCGAAGCTCGTGGCGGTGTCGTGGGAGAAGTGGTGCATCAGCAGGCCCTGGGCCAGGCCGATGGTGTGCCGGGTGCCCAGCGCGGTGGTCAGGTGCCCGATCATCTGCTTGCTGTGGTGCAGGACCTGGATGTTGTCGAGCACGATCCCGGTGTGGAGGGTGACCAGCAGGACGAGGTCGTAGGCGTGGTCGTCGAACCGGTGCGGCGCGCGGGACAGCAGGGCGACGGCCGCGGCGGGGGAGCGCTCGGTGGGCACGGGCAGCACCAGGCAGCTGCGGAAGCCGTTGAGCGCGAGCCGGGAGGCGAACAGCGGCCAGCGCCGGTCCTCCCGGGTGTCCTCCAGGCGGCGCGGTTCCCCGTACCGCAGCACCTCGGCGACCGGGCCGTGGTGCTCGGCGTCGTCGCGGTCGGCCGCGTCGAGCGGACGGCCGGTCGACGTGACGAGTTCCACCCCGTCCTCGCGGCTGACCGCGATGAACGCGAGGTCGCACCCCGGGACGGCGTGGACCAGGTGCTGGACGAACCGGTGCGCGGTCGCCTCGTAGTCCTCCTCGTCCAGCAGGCGGGACATCTCGGCAAGACCCGAGGCGAGTCGGAGGAAAGCGCTCTGGTCGCCCGTCATCGGTGCACCCCCTCGCGAACGGGGCCCCCGCGGGACCGGCGCGGCGGGAGCCGGTTGCCGCTCGGGATGCTGCGCTGCTGAACACCCGCCGACGCTGCACGATAGCGCACGGGACGCGGTCAGCGCGGGTCCGGGTCCTGCGCGCCCGTCCCCCCGTCGACCTCCTCCCGCGGCACCACGCCGTCGGCCACGAGGCCCGCCAGGATCGCCCGGCCCACGGCGGTCAGGGCGGACTGCGGCCGGATCATCACGGTGATCGCGCCGATCCGGCCCGCGTCGTCGAGTTCGAGCAGGTCGATCCCCTCGACCTGCTTGCCCTCCACGAGGGTGCGGAAGTGCAGGACGTGGCCGGTCGGCCCGTCGTACTGCCCGACATAGCGGAAGTCCACGAAGGTGCGCTGGAGCACGCGGAACAGCGCGCGCACCGCGTCGATCCCCTCGAACGGCCGGAACTTCACCGGGCTGTGCAGCACGACGTCGTCGGCGAACAGCTCGGTGGCGCCGACGACGTCGCCCGACTCGACGCGCGCCTTGAACTCCAGTGCGGCGTTCACGGTTTCCCTCTCCGCGTTCACGGTTCTCCTCATCAGACGGTGGCCGCGAGACGCGTGCCCTGGTCGATGGCGCGCTTCGCGTCCAGTTCCGCGGCGACGTCCGCGCCGCCGATGACGTGCGTGACGACCCCGCGCGCGGCGAGGTCGTCGACCAGGTCGCGCACCGGCTCCTGGCCCGCGCACAGCACGACGGTGTCCACCGCCAGCACGCGCGGGTCGCGCCGGTCCGGCCCGAACGTGATGTGCAGGCCCTCGTCGTCGATGCGCTCGTAGTTGACGCCGGTCAGCTCCTCCACGCCCTTGGCCCTCAGCGCCGCGCGGTGCACCCAGCCCGTCGTCCGGCCCAGGCCCTTGCCGATGCGGGAGGTCTTGCGCTGCAACAGGTGCACCTGCCGCGCGGGCGGCGCGGGCACGGGCGCGGTGACCCCGCCCCGGTGCTCGGCCGGGTCGGCGACGCCCCACTCGGCGCGCCACCCGTCCAGGTCCACCGGGGTGTGGGTGAGGAACTCGCTCACGTCGACGCCGATGCCGCCCGCGCCGATCACCGCGACCCGGGGGCCGACCTCGGCGCCGTGCCGCACGACGTCCACGTAGGACAGCGCCCGCTCGACGCCGGGGATCGCCGGCACGCGCGGCGCGACGCCGGTGGCGAGCACGACCTCGTCGAAGCCGGTCAGGTCGTCGGCGGTGGCGCGCCGGCCCAGGTGCAGCTTCACCCCGGTCAGCTCGACGCGCCGCCGGTAGTAGCGGATCGTCTCGGCGAACTCCTCCTTGCCGGGGATGCGCCGGGCGATGGCGAACTGGCCGCCGATGTCGTCCTCGGCCTCGAACAGCTCCACCGCGTGCCCGCGCTCGGCCAGCGACGTGGCCGCGGCCAGGCCCGCCGGACCCGCGCCCACCACCGCGACCCGCTTCACCCGCCGCGCCGGGGACAGCACGAGCGTGGTCTCGTTGCCCGCGCGCGGGTTGACCAGGCAGGTGGCCTTCTTCAGCGAGAAGGTGTGGTCCAGGCACGCCTGGTTGCACGCGATGCAGGTGTTGATCTCGTCCGCGCGCCCCTCGGCGGCCTTGCGCACCCAGTCCGGGTCGGCCAGGAACGGTCGCGCCATCGACACCAGGTCGGCGTCGCCGCGCGCCAGGACCTCCTCGGCGACCTGCGGCATGTTGATCCGGTTGGACGTGACGACGGGGACGCCGACGTGCGGCCTGAGCCGCGCGGTGACGCCAGCGAACGCGGCGCGCGGCACGGACGTGACGATGGTCGGCACGCGGGCCTCGTGCCAGCCGATGCCGGTGTTGATGATCGTCGCGCCCGCCGCCTCGACCTCCTGCCCGAGCGCGACCACCTCGTCCCAGGTCTGCCCGTCCTCGACGAGGTCGAGCAGGGACAGCCGGTAGACGATGACGAAATCGGGCCCGGCGGCCTCGCGGCAGCGGCGCACGACCTCCACGGCGACGCGGCGGCGGTTCTCCGGCGTGCCGCCCCACCGGTCGGTGCGCTTGTTGGTGCGGGGCGCGAGGAACTGGTTGATGAAGTAGCCCTCGGAGCCCATGACCTCGATGCCGTCGTACCCGGCCTCGCGCGCCAGGGCGGTGGCGCGGGCGAACGCGTCGACCTGGCGCCGCACGCCCCGGTCGCCCAGCGCGCGGGGCCGGAACTTCGAGATCGGCGCCTTGACCGCGGACGCGGACACGCTGAACGGGTGGTAGGCGTAGCGGCCCGCGTGCAGCAGCTGGAGGGCGATCTTCCCGCCGTTCTCGTGCACGGCCTGCGTGATCGCGCGGTGGTTCCGGGCCTCGCCGCGCGTGGTGAGCTTGGAGGCGAACGGGTAGAGCGAGCCCACCCGGTTCGGCGCGAAGCCGCCGGTCACCATCAGCCCGACGCCGCCGCGCGCCCGTTCGGCGAAGTAGGCGGCGAGCGCGTCGAAGTCCTTGGCGCGGTCCTCGTTGCCGGTGTGCATCGAACCCATGATCACCCGGTTGGGCAGCGTCGTGAAGCCCAGGTCCAGTGGCGACAGCAGGGTCGGGTACTCGGTCATCGCCGGTCGTCCTCTCGCGGTTCGTCGGCGCGGGTCCGGTCGGCGTGCAGCGCGGTGAGCACCTCGTCGCACCACTCGACCAGCCCCTGCTCGGCCCGCACGCCGCCGCGCAGGACCAGGTACTGGTGCAGCCGCCGCCCGGACAGGGCGGCCGGGTCGGGGAAGTCCTTCTTCTCGATGGCGCGGTAGGCGTCGAGCCGTTCCGCGTGCAGGTGGCGGTGCCGCGCCACCTCGTCGGCGAGCGCGGCCACGTCACCCAGCGACGCGCCGCGCACCTTGACCGACAGGTCGTGCCGGAACGTCGCGGGCTCGCCCGGCTCCGCCACCCACCGCCGCAGCTCGCCGTGGCCCGCGTCGGTGATGTCGTAGACCTTCTTGTCCGGGCGGCCGTCCTGGGCGACCTCGTCCACCGCCACCCAGCCGAGGTCCACCATCCGCTTGAGCGTGCGGTAGATCTGCTGGTGGGTGGCGGCCCAGAAGTAGCCGATGGACCGGTCGAAGCGGCGGGCCAGCTCGTAGCCCGAGCCGGAGCGCTCGTCGAGCGAGACCAGGATCGCGTGCTCCAACGCCATGTACCGGACGGTAACCCTGCAACGGGGTGCAGTGCAACCAGTTGCATAAGGAGTAGCGTGGCCGGTCATGGGCACGCACCCGTTCCACCAGGTCGACGTCTTCGGCTCCGCCGCGTACGCGGGCAACCCGCTCGCGGTCGTGCACGGGGCGGACGACCTCACCGACGAGGCCATGCGCCGCTTCGCGGCGTGGACGAACCTGTCCGAGACGACGTTCCTGCTCGCGCCGACCGCGCCCGGCGCGGACTACCGCGTGCGGATCTTCACCACGAGCGGCGAGCTGCCGTTCGCCGGGCACCCCACCCTCGGCTCCGCGTACGCGTGGCTGGCCGCCGGCGGCAACTCGGCCACCCCCGGCGTGGTCGTCCAGGAGTGCGCGGCCGGTCTCGTGCCGGTCCGCGTCGACGGCGACCGGCTGGCGTTCGCCGCGCCACCCCTGACCCGCTACGAACCGGTGGGGGAACCGCTGGTCGCCCGGGTCGCCGCCGGGCTCGGCCTGGACCGCGCCGAGGTCCTGGGCTGCTCCTGGCTCGTCAACGGCCCGCAGTGGATCGGCGTCCGGCTCGCCGACGCGGCCCGCGTCCTCTCCCTCCGCGTCGACCCGACGGACCTGGCCGGCCTCGACATCGGCGTCGTCGGCCCCCACCCGGCCGGCGCGGACGCCGATTTCGAGGTCCGCGCCTTCCTGCCCGGTGACGGCGCCGTGCCCGAGGACCCGGCCACCGGCAGCCTCAACGCGGGCCTCGCGCGCTGGCTCCTCGACGAGGGGGTGGCCCCGCCGTCCTACGTGGCCGCCCAGGGCACGGCCGTCGGCCGCGCGGCGCGCGTCCACGTCGCGCAGGACGGCGACACGCTGTGGGTCGGTGGCGCGGTGCGGCGGGCGATCACCGGGACCGTCGAGGTCTAGCCCGCCGGACTGGTCCCCGGGCCGGTGGCCCGGGAGTCGATCAGGACCGCCAGCCCGTCGAGGATGCGGTCCAGGCCGAACCGCCAGCCGTTGTCGTGCGCCGAACCGCCGCTCGACCGGGCCGCCTCGTGCAGCGCGGGGAAGCGGTCGCCGTGCTCGCGCAGGACCGCGCGCAGGTGCCGGTCGCTCGTCCACGGCTGGGTGCCGGCGGTCGCCGAGGACTGCGTGTTGCGGATGTGGCCGCTGAGCAGGAAGACCGCGTCCATGCGCTCGCCGCCGGACAGGCCGGTGCCCTCCAGCGCGGCCACCGCCGACTCGGTCCAGCCGACCTCGCGCGGGCCGCTGCGGCGGTCTCCCGCCGTGACGGCGGGCAGCCACGGGTGCCGCCGCCACGCCTCCCGCATCAGGTCGGCCCAGCGCACCAGGCGCGCGCGCCAGCCGCCGGGCACGCCGCTCAGGTCGGGCGGTTCGCCCACGGCGGACTCGACCATCACCGCCACCAGCTCGGCCTTGTTCGCCACGTGCCGGTAGAGCGCCATCTTCGTGACGTCCAGCCGTGCGGCCACCTGCTGCATGGACACCGCGCCCATGCCCTCGGCGTCGGCCAGCCCGATGGCCGCGGCGGCGATCCGGTCGACCGTCAGCGCGGGCCTGGTCGGGCGTGCGGGTTTGTCGCGCGTGCCCCACAGCAGGTCCGCGCCCAGGTCGTCGTCGGTCATCGCCCACCGCTCCAGGATCGGGGGTTGCACCCCTCGTCGGACTGTGTCTACCGTACACGCGGTGTCTGGCGGATACACAAGTGTCCCGAAGACACACAAGTGTCCGTCCGCAGTCACGTGGGGGAGTCATGTCCGTCAAGATCTTCGTCAACCTGCCGGTGAGCGACCTGGAGAAGTCGATCGGGTTCTTCGCCGCCCTCGGGTTCGCGCACAACCCGCAGTTCACCAACGAGAACGCCACCTGCGTCGTGTTCGGCGACAGCGTCTACGCGATGCTGCTCACCGAGGGGTACTTCACGACGTTCACCCACAAGCGGATCGCGGACAGCGCCACGACCACCGAGGCGATCCTGACCCTGGGCGTGGAGAGCCGCGAACGGGTCGACGAGATCGCCGACAAGGCGCTGGCCGCCGGTGGCGCGCAGGTCAAGGACCCGCAGGACCACGGCTTCATGTACGGCCGCAGCTTCTTCGACCTCGACGGCCACCACTGGGAGGTCATGTGGATGGACGAGGCCGCCACCCAGGGGTGACCGGACCCTGACCGCGCCCCGACCGCGAACGGGGCACCGGGCCGTGAGGTCCGGTGCCCCGTCCGCCGGGGAGCGGGTGGGTCAGAACTGGAGCGACCAGCCGTTGACGCGCCCGACGTCCGCCGACGCCGCGTCCCGCACGCGGAGCTTCCACGTGCCGTTCGCGACCTCGGCGGAGGCGTCGACGGTGTAGGTGGTGACCAGGTCGTCCCCGCTGTCGCCGCTGGAGCCCTTCACCCGGAACGCCGTGCCGTCCGGCGCGACCAGGTCGATCACCAGGTCACCCCGGTAGGTGTGGGTGATGTCCACGCCCACCGCCAGCGCGGCCGGCGCGTTGCCCGCCACCCCGGACACCGTGATCGGGCTCTCCACCGTGCCCAGGTCCGGGATCGCGAAGTCCGTCGCGTTCTCGAACCGCGGCCCCGGCGGGTTGCCGCCGCCCGTGCCGGCCAGCGTCCACAGCGCGTACGCGATGGCGTCGCTGTTGCGGTCCAGCGCGGTGGCGTCGATGTTGGTCAGCGTGTCGCACGACCGGTGGTAGCAGCGGTCGAACGCGACGCCCGACGAACCGCCCCACTTCTGCGCCTGCGCCGCCGTCTTGGTCACCTCGGCCCCGGTGAACAGGCCGCCGATCGGGATGCCCGCCCGCGCGAACGCCGCGTGGTCGGACCGCCCGCCGACCGAGGTCAGCTCGGTCGGCACGGTGAACGCCGCCTGGAGCGTCTGCTGGAGCGCCAGCGACCCGGTCGGCTGGCCGGAGGCGCTGTAGACGAAGTAACCGGGGTTCGGGGACCCGATCATGTCGAAGTTCAGGTACGCCTTGATCCTCGACCGCTCGGCGGTCGGCAGGTTGTTGACGTAGTGGGTGGAGCCGACCAGGCCCAGCTCCTCCGCGCCCCACCAGCCGAACCGGACGTGCTTCCGCGGCGCGAACGCCTGCCGCGACACGGTCAGCGCGACCTCCAGCAGGCCGGCCGAGCCGGAGCCGTTGTCGTTGATGCCCGGACCGGCGCTGACGCTGTCCAGGTGGCCGCCGAGCATCAGCACGTCGTCCGGGTCGCCGCCCGGCCAGTCGGCGATCAGGTTGTACCCGGTCGCACCGCTGCTGGTGAACTGCTGGACGGACGTGGTGTAGCCGGCCGCGTCGAGCTTGGCCTTGAGGTGGTTGACCGACGCCAGGTACCCGGGCCGGCCGTGCGCCCGGTTGCCGCCGTTGTTCGTGGCGATGGTCTGCAGGTCGTTGAGGTGCGCCTGCACGTTGGCCAACGGGATGTCCGGCGCCGCCAGGGCAGGTGCCTGCGCCGTCGCCGAGGGTGGGCTCAGCAGGGTCGCGGCGAGCAGTAACGCACCCGCCAACGGGGTCGTCCGCTTCAGGGACATGGCTTCCTCCGCAGGGTGTAGGGATGGCCACGGAGAAGCGTGGGGGCCGGCGGGTCGCGGCGGTAGCGACTTTCGTCGTGGCGCGTTCGGCCGCACCCGCCGGCTACCGGCCGCACCCGGCTACCGGCCGCACCCGGCTACCGGCCGCCCTCCGCGCGGGCGCGGGCCGCGCGGCGCTTGCCCTCGTGCATGGCCTGCACCCGGGCCACCGGGATGGTGTGCCCCTCGGCCACGAGGTCGTCGGGCAGCCGCTGCGGCGCGGGCATCCGGTCGTGCCACGGGTCGCCGTCGCCCAGCAGGGCCGCGGCCGTCCGCACGGTGAAGTCGGCGGGGGAGACCGAGGCCAGGTCGTCCCACGCGACCGGGAACGACACGGTCGCGCCGGGCCGCACGCGCGGGCTGTAGGCGGCGGCCACGGTGGCGCCGTGGGCGCGGGTCGAGTCGAGGAACACCTTGCCGTGTCGGTCCTCCTTGATGAACGCCGTCGTGGCGACGCCGGGGTCGAGGCGCTCGGCGCGCACGGCCAGGGCGCGGGTCGCGGCGGCCGCGTCGTCGTCCGTGCCGTCGACCGGCACGAAGACGTGCACCCCCTTGGAGCCGCTGGTCTTCACCACGCCGGTGAGCCCTGCGTCGGCCAGCGCGCGGCGCACCAGGTCGGCGGCGGCGACCACGGCGCCGAAGCCCTCGCCCTCGGGCGGGTCGAGGTCGAGCACGAGGTGCGTGGGCCGGTCGAACGCGCCCGCCGGCCCCAGGGTGACGTGGTACTCGACGGCGCGCTGGTTGGCGAACCACAGGAGGGTGCGGCGGTCGTCGCACACCGCGTACCGGACCTCCCGCCGGGACGTCTCCGCCCACAGCGTCGTGGTGCGCACCCAGTCCGGCGTGTACTTGGGCAGGTTCTTCTGCGTGAACGGCTCCTGCCCGGGGCGCACCCGCACGACGGTCAGCGGTCGCCCGGCGAGCACCGGGACGATGCGGTCGCGCACGGCGTCCAGGTAGTCGACGAGGTCGCCCTTGGTCGCGTCGGCGCCGTCGAACAACGGCTGGTCGAGGTTGGTCAGCGCCACGCCGTCGCGTTC
>NZ_JBPKJK010000111.1:0-30857 GCF_051756985.1 Saccharothrix sabaoui | reverse complement strand
AGCACGCCCGCGGGCAGCGCCGCCGGTCCGACCGCCGGGCGCTGCGCGGCGGACGGCGGCGACCACGCGGGCGACCGGCCGTCGTCGGGCAGCCTGCCGAGCGCCAGGTCGGCCTCGACGCGTCGCCTGATCAGGTGAGCCGACGCGGTGCGGGCGGCGTTGCGCAACCGCGTCACCCGGCTGGTGAACAGCCCGCGCACCACGCCGCGCACCGGCCGCGCGCGCCGGCCCGCGAGCAGCCGGGCGCGCCCGCTCAGCAGGTAGCGCAGCGCGCCGACCTCGGCGTGCGCGTCGGCGAACCGCCGCAGCAGGACGAACCCGAGGGCGCGCAGGACCGCGAGCACGGCGAGGCGGGGCAGGCCGAGCCAGAACGACGCCGCGCCGCAGTTGACCAGGAACGCGCGCAGGCCGTGCGCCCGGTCGACGCCCCGGTAGGCGGGTCCCGGGCGGGCCGCCGCCGCGTCCAGCCGCCGTTCGCCGCGGCCGAGGGCGCGCGCGTGCCGCACCCGCGCCACCGGGACGGACAGCACCAGGTGGCCGGCGAGGTTGACGCGCCACCCGAAGTCGACGTCGTCGCCCAGCAGGGGCAGCGCCCGGTCGTAGCCGCCGAGCGACTCCCACACCGAGCGGCGGACCAGCGACCCGGCGGAGGGCACGGCCAGCGCCTCGGTGCTCTGCTCGAAGAACGCGGTCTCGAAGGTCCCGACCGGTTCCGCGCCGCCGATGCCGGTCTGCCGGTGCCCGGAGGAGTCCGCGGACACGCCCGCCTCCACGACCAGGCGCGGGTCGGCCCAGTCCAGGGCCAGCGGGCCGAGCAGGGCGGCCGACGGCGACACCTCGGCCGCGGTCAGCAGCGAGGACAGGCAGTCGGGTTCGGGCGCGCAGTCGTCGTGCAGCAGCCACACCCACGAGCCGGGGTCGCCCCACCGCTGCACGGCGTGCTCCACGGCGGCGTGCACGGCCTCGCCGAACCCGGTGCCGCGCGGCAGCGTCAGCACGCCGTCTATCACCCGATCGGTACCTTCGGCGGCGTCGGCGAGGAGCTTCGCGGTGCCGTCCACGGACCCCGTGTCGACCGCGATCACGTGCCGGGGACGGGGTCGTTGCCGGCGCAGCGCGGACAGCGCCGTGCCCAGCCACCGGTCGCCGTCGTGGCACACCAGCACCGCCAGCACGGGTGCGGTGCGCAGCCGTGGAGCAGCCCCGCTCGTCAAGTGCCGCTCCTCGATCCGTTCCGACTACGCCGTGGGACGCCCACGGTAAGCCAGGCCGGACCCGGGGGGTTCGACGCGGCACGATCACGCGGCCTGACGACGCCGCGGGCCGCGCACCCGGTTCACGCGCTCACACGGCGCGCTTCTTGAGCTTCCTCCGCTCGCGCTCGGACAGGCCGCCCCAGATGCCGAACCGCTCGTCGTGCTGCAGCGCGTACTCCAGGCACTCGGAGCGCACCTCGCAGCCGAGGCAGATGCGCTTGGCCTCCCTGGTGGAGCCGCCCTTCTCGGGGAAGAACGCCTCGGGGTCCGTCTGCGCGCACAGGGCGCGCTCCTGCCAATCCTGCTCATCGGTCGCGTCGAACGCGCCGAGCACGACCGGCTCCTGTGCCGGGACGTCCCCGCCCACGATGCGACCCCCGTCGAATTCCTGCATCCAGTCCGCCTCCTCGCCTTCCGCTCTCCCCGGTTGGCGGACACCACTCGCCGTCCCCACAACGACGAATGACACCGATGTGATTACACCTGTGTCACAACACCCGGTCAAGCCGAGTCCACAGGACGGGGGATATTCGCGCGGATGGCCGCAAAAGCCTTGACTGGCTGCACAGACGGTGATTGGCCCGGCGTGGCGCGCGACACGCCGGGCGCGAACGGCCCAACGACCGACCTGTCGGCGGGCGCGCCCGGGAGGCCACACTGGTGGGGTGAAGCGATCAGCGGTGCGACCGAGTCCACTGTTCCTCAGCCTGCTCGCGGCGACGGTGGTGGGCGCCGTGCTGACCCTGTTCGAGGAGTCGCGGGCCGCGCTGGTCGGCGGCACGGTCCTGTTCGTGCTGGCCGGCTGGGCGGTGTCGCTGTGCCTGCACGAGTTCGGTCACGCGATCGTGGCGTACCGGGGCGGCGACCACGCCGTGCAGGCCAAGGGCTACCTGACGCTGGACATCCGCCGCTACACCGACCCGGTGCTGAGCATCGTGCTGCCGCTGGTGCTGCTGGCGTTCGGCGGCATCCCGCTGCCCGGCGGCGCGGTGTGGATCAACCACCACGCGCTGCGCGACAAGCGCGTCGAGTCGATGGTGTCGCTGGCCGGGCCGTTGTCGAACCTGGTGCTGGGCTTCCTGCTGGCGATGTCGGTGCTGCTGTTCTCGCCGCCGCTGGGCCTGGCCGCCGCCCTGTCCTACCTGGCGCTGCTCCAGGTGCTCGCGTTCGTGCTGAACATCCTGCCGATCCCGGGCCTGGACGGCTGGGGCGCGATCGAGCCGTACATGTCGTACTCGGCGCGGCAGTTCGGCGCGAAGGCCCGGCAGTGGGCCCCGTTCGTGCTGTTCGCGGTGCTGATCGGCTTCCCGACCATCGCCCGGCTGTTCTTCGACGCCTCGTACGCGGTGTTCGAGCTGGTCGGCGGGCACCAGTCGCTCGCCGGGTACGGCCAGGGCACCTTCCTGTTCTGGCGCTGAGCCCCGGTGGGAGGATGGCGTCCCGTGAAGGTCGTCGTACTGGTGGGCGGGGTTGGCGGGGCGCGGTTCCTGGTGGGGCTCAAGAGCCTCCTGGCCGGTCCGGGGCACGAGATCACCGCGGTGGTGAACACCGGTGACGACGTGTGGATGCACGGGTTGCGGATCTGCCCCGACCTGGACACCTGCATGTACACCCTGGGTGGCGGGATCGACGCCGAGCGCGGCTGGGGCCGGGCGGGCGAGACCTGGGCGGTGAAGGAGGAGCTGGCGGCGTACGGCGCGGACCCGACGTGGTTCGGGCTGGGCGACCGGGACGTGGCCACGCACCTCGTGCGCACGCGGATGCTGCGCGCCGGGTACCCGCTGTCGGCGGTGACCGAGGCGCTGTGCCACCGCTGGGAGCCGGGCGTGCGGCTGCTGCCCATGTCCGACGACCGGGTCGAGACGCACGTCGTCGTGGACCTCGACGGCGCGGAGAAGGCGATCCACTTCCAGGAGTGGTGGGTGCGGCACCGGGCCGCGCTGCCGGCGAAGTCGTTCGCCTCGGTGGGCGCGGGGACCGCGACCCCCGGGCCGGGGGTGGTCGACGCGCTGCTGGAGGCGGACGCGGTGCTGATCGCGCCGTCGAACCCGGTGGTGAGCGTCGGCACGATCCTGGCCGTGCCGGGGGTGCGGGACGCGCTGCGCAAGACGGAGGCCGGCGTGGTGGGCCTCTCCCCGATCATCGGCGGCAAGCCGCTGCGCGGGATGGCCGACGCGTGCCTGGCCGCGATCGGCGTGGAGACCTCCGCCGAGGCGGTCGGCCGCCACTACGGCTCGCGCAAGACGACCGACCGGGGCGTGCTCGACGGCTGGCTCGTGCACACCGGCGACCGCTGCGACGTGCCGGGCGTGGCGGTGCGCGCCGTGCCGCTGCTGATGTCCGGTGTGGACGAGACCGCCGCCATGGCGAAGGCCGCGCTGGACCTGGTGGGTGTCGAGCTTGGCTGACCACGCCTCGCCCTCGCTGACCGTCCTGCCGGTGACCGGGCTGCCGGAGTTCCGGCCCGGTGACGACCTGGCGGCGGCGCTGGCGTCGGCCGCGCCGTGGCTGGCCGACGGCGACGTGGTCGTCGTCACCTCGAAGGTGCTGTCCAAAGTGGAAGGTCGGCTGGTGCCGGTGCCGACCGACCCCGAGGAGCGCGACGCCGTGCGCCGGGAGTGGGTGCGCGCGGAGGCCGTGCGCGTGCTCGCGCGGCGCGGCCGGACGCTGATCACCGAGAACAAGCTGGGCGTCGTGCAGGCGGCGTCCGGGGTGGACGCGTCCAACGTGGCCGGTGACGAGATCGCGCTGCTGCCGGTGGACCCGGACGGGTCGGCCGGCGCGCTGCGGGCGGCGCTGCGGGAGCTGCTGGGCGTGTCCGTGGCGGTCGTGGTGACCGACACGATGGGCCGGGCGTGGCGGGTCGGGCAGACCGACGCGGCGATCGGCGCGTCCGGGCTGAGCGTGCTGCACCGGTACGCCGGGTCGGTCGACGGCCAGGGCAACGCGCTGGTGGTGACCGAGGTGGCGGTGGCCGACGAGATCGCGGCGGCGGCCGACCTGGTCAAGGGCAAGCTCGGCGCGGTGCCGGTGGCCGTGGTGCGCGGCCTGTCCTACGTCGACGACGGCTCGTCCGCGCGCGACCTGGCCCGCCCGGTCGAGGACGACCTGTTCCGGCTGGGCACCGCCGAGGCCGTGGCGCAGGGGCGTGCCGAGGCGGTCCTGCTGCGCCGCTCCGTGCGCTCGTTCGCGGCGGAGCCGGTGGACGTCGAAGCGCTTCGACGGGCCGTGGCCGCCGCCCTGACCGCGCCCGCGCCGCACCACACGCGGCCGGTGCGGTTCGTGCGGCTGACGGCGCGGCGCGCGGCGCTGCTGGACGCGATGCGCGAGCGCTGGGAGGCCGACCTGCGCGGTGACGGGCTGTCCGAGGAGGCCGTCGCCCGCCGCACGGCCCGCGGCGACTTCCTGCGGGACGCGCCGGAGGTCGTGCTGCCGTTCCTGGTGCGCGAGGGCGCGCACGACTACCCGGACGAGCGGCGCGCGTCGGCCGAGCGGACGATGTTCACCGTCGCCGGCGGCGCGGCCGTGCAGGGCCTGCTGGTCGCGCTGGCGGCCGAGGGCCTGGGGTCGTGCTGGGTGTCGTCGACGATCTTCTGCCCGGACGTGGTGCGCGCCGCGCTGGACCTGCCGGGGTCCTGGGAACCGCTGGGCGCGGTGGCGGTCGGCGTGCCGGAGGTCGAGCTGACCCCGCGCGCGCCCCGTGAGCTGAAGGGGTTCGTGGAGCTGTGAGCACCGGTGACCTGCACGCGGACGCCGTGGCGACGTTGACCGGGTGGCGTCCCGCCGACCGGACCCAGGAGTCGCTGCGGCAGGCGTACCTCGGTTTCCTCGCCGCCCGGGAGGACGGCTGCCTGCGCTCGTGCGAGCCGGGGCACGTCACCGCGTCGGCGCTCGTGCTGAACGCGACGGCCGACGCGACCCTGCTCACCCTGCACCCCCGGGTGGGCCGCTGGCTCCAGCTGGGCGGGCACTGCGAGCCGACCGACGAGACCCTGGCCGGGGCCGCGCTGCGCGAGGCGACCGAGGAGTCGGGCATCCGGGGCCTGCGCGTCGAGCCGACGCCGATCCACCTCGACGTGCACCCGATCACGTGCTCGCTGGGCAAGCCGACGCGCCACTTCGACGTCCGCTACCTGGTCCGCGCCCCGGTCGGGGCCCGGCCGCGGCGCAGCGCCGAGTCTGTCGACCTCCAGTGGTGGCCGCTCGACTCGATGCCCGCGAACGTGGACGACCTGTTCCCGATGATCGAGGCGGCCCTGGCGCGGTTGCGCTAGGGACCGGGTGCACGGGCCGAGTCGCGCCGGGGTCGGGCCTCGGCGGGTCGGGCCAGGTCACACGGCGCGGTGGTCGCGCGGGCTGAAGCGGGGGCCGAAGCGGGGTTTGCCGAGGCCCGCCGCGAGGACGTAGCGGACCGCCCGCTGCCGCTGCGGCGCGTACGCGGCCAGTTCGGCGGCCATGGCGTCGTCGTCGATGCGGCGGCCGAGCAGGGCCCAGCCGACCAGGCCCGCGAGGTGGAAGTCGCCGAAGCTGACGGCGTCCGCGTCGCCCCACGCGCGCTGCGCCACCTCGGCCGCCGTCCACACCCCGATGCCCGGCACCTTGCGCAGCAGCGCCCGCCCGGCCTCGCCGCCCAGGCCGCACGCGCCCTCCAGCCGGTGGGCGACCTGCGCCGCCGCGACGAGGGTGCGGCGGCGCGCGCCGTCCACGCCCGCCCGGTGCCACTCCCAGTCGGTGATCGACAGGACCGCGCGCGGGGTCGGCGGGACCCGCAGGTCCGGCCGGGGACCGGGCGCGGGCGTGCCGAAGCGCAGGCACAGCTCGCGGTACGAGCGGTGGGCCTCGGTGCCGGTCACCTTCTGCTCCAGGACCGCGGGCAGCAGGGCGTCCCACACGCGGCCCGTCGCCGACAGCCTGATCCCGGGGCGCCGGCGGCGGACCTCCGCGACCAGCGGGTGGTGGCACTCGAACGCCGAGTCGTCGTCCGACGCGCCCAGCAGGGCCGGCAGGCCGTCCAGCAGCCAGTCCGCGCCGGGACCCCACGCGTCGGCCTCCACCGCGTCACCGCGCCGGACGTGCAGGGTGCCCGGACCCGCCGGGGTGGTGGCGGTCAGCCACACCCCGGCGTCGGCCCGGAACGACGGGTCGCCCGGCCCGCGCCGCAACGGCCCCAGCACGGTGCCGAGGTCGAGCGGGAACGGCGGCGACCACGTCCTAGGCATCCGCGGAGAACCTGATCCCCGCCTCGGGCAGCACGACGCCCGGCCACACCCGCGCCCCGCCGACCAGCTCGCACCGCGCGCCCACCACCGCGCCGTCGCCGATCACCGAGTCCACGACCACCGCGCCGGCCTGCACCAGGGCGTTCGCGCCCAGCACGCTGCGCTCCACGCGCGCGCCCTCGCCGACCACGGCCCCGTCGAACAGCACCGCGCCGTCCACGACCGCGCTCGCCGCGACCGTGCAGCCCGCGCCGACCGTGGTGCCGCCCCGGACGACCGCCGACTCGTCGACCGCGGCGCCCGGCAGCAGCACCGCCTCGCCCGTGGCGGACAGCGCGGCGGTCGGCGCGATCCCCCGCACCAGGTCCGCCGAGCCCTGCACGAACGCGGCGGGCGTGCCCAGGTCGAGCCAGTACGACGCGTCCACGTGGCCCTGCACCCGCGCGCCGGCGGCCAGCAGCCCGGGGAACGTCTCGCGCTCCACCGACACCGGCCGACCCGCGGGGATGGCCTCGACCACCTCGCGCCGGAACACGTAGCAGCCCGCGTTGATCTGGTCGGTCGGCGGGTTCTCGGTCTTCTCCAGGAACGCGGTGACGCGCCCGTCGGCGTCCGTGGGCACGCACCCGAACCGGCGCGGGTCGTCGACCCGGACCAGGTGCAGCGTCACGTCCGCCCCGGAGGTGCGGTGCGTGTCCAGCACACCGCGCAGGTCCACCCCGGAGAGGATGTCGCCGTTGAACACCATCACGTCGCGTTCGCGCAGCTTGTGGGCCACGTTGCGGATCGCGCCCGCGGTGTCCAGGGGCACCTCCTCGACCACGTACTCCAGCTCCAGGCCGAGCGCCGACCCGTCGCCGAAGTGCTCCTCGAACACCTCGGCCTTGTACGACGTGCCGAGCACCACGTGGGTGATCCCGGCTTCCCTGATGCGCGACAGCAGGTGGGTGAGGAAGGGCACCCCGGCCGTCGGCAGCATGGGCTTGGGGGCGGACAGGGTCAGGGGCCGCAGCCGGGTTCCCTTGCCCCCGACCAGAACCACTGCCTCGGCGCCTTGCAGCTCCGACATGCCGTTTTTCCTCCTCCGCTTACTTCCACCCTGAGTTGCGAATACTCTGGCACGAGCACCTCGACGGCACGGGCGGTGGTCCGGGTCGGAGGCGCACCCACCGTTCCGGCACCGCCGGCGTTCACCGCCGGCCCACAGCACGCAGGAGAGATCCGGATGGACCCCCGCGCTCGGGCCGACGCGGCGCTCGCCCGTGCTCGTGCCCGCGGCATGCACGTCGTGACGCCGGACAACATGACGTCGCCGATGGACTCGTCGGCCACCCAGCAGATCCCGCGCAGCATGGTCAACGCCCTGGACCCCCGCGCGGACCCGGACTCGACCATGGTCCTGGCCGCGCACGTGGCCGCGGGCCGCCCCGCCCCGCCCCCGATGCAGCCCCCGATGTCGCCCGCCGCGCCGCCGGAGCCCGAGCAGGAGCTGCGCGTGGCCCCCGGTCCGGTGCCGACGGTGCAGCAGGTGCCGGTGTCGCGGCCGTCGCTGTCGCAGCGGCTGTCGGGCGGTCCGCCGCAGCAGCCGGGGATGACACAGCGGTTGAGCGGCGACTGAGCGGCGGAGTGACAGACCGAGCGGCGACCAGGCGACAGACCAAGCGGCGACGGGGCGACGGGCCAAGCGGTGACCGGGCAGCGCCCGACAACGCCCGAGCGACGCCCGAGCGGCGACCGAAGTCTCGCGAGGTCGGCCATTTCACGGCGTTGGCGTGGTCGCGTCGCTGGTGAGGGCTGTTGCCGAACGGTTCGGCAAGGCTGGCGCATTCATGCCATGGACGCGCTCTCATCACCTTTGCGAATGTTGCACGGCTTCCTTGCGGTCAGCCCCATGAGGATTGTTGAACAATTCTTTTTGATGGTCTGATGGCCGGTTCGAGCATCGCCCCTGAAATTGGAGGCGCGTACCCGGAACGGGCTAGCGGGTCATCAGCTTCAGGCGCAACGACAGGCCGGCGCGCACGGCCAGCATGACCGGGGCCCACAGGAGACCCCTGTGGCGGTCCGACAGGTAGCGGTAGGCGCTGGAGTGGTGGGCGGCCAGCATGCGGGACGAGGCGCGCTTCGTCGAGTGACCGCCGATGTGCACCACCTCGGCCTCGGGCACGTAGACGTTGAGCCAACCGGCGCGGGTGACGCGGTCGCCCAGGTCGACGTCCTCGAAGTACATGAAGTACCTCGGGTCGAAGCCGTCGACCGAGTCGAACGCCTCCCGGCGCAGCAGCAGGCACGAGCCGGACAGCCAGCCGGCCGTCCGCTCCTCCAGCGACGCCGCCGCCTGCCGGTACGCCTTCGACCACGGGTTGCCGGGCCACACGTGGGCGAAGACGGCGTGCCCCAGGCCCCGACCGAGGGACGGCAGGAGGCGTGCCGAGGGGTAGACGGCACCGGACGGTTCGCGGATGAGCGGGCCGAACGCGCCGCCGCGGGGCCAGCGCTTGGTGGCCTCCAGGAGCGCGTCGAGGCTGCCCACGCCCCACGACAGGTCGGGGTTGGCGACCGCGACCCAGCCGACCGAGTCCGGCAGGGACCGCACGCCCAGGTTGGCGGCGGCGCCGTAGCCGGGGTTGCCGCCGGTCGGCAGGAACGTCACGTGCTCGTGCTCGTCCGCCGCGCGCTCGGGGACGCCGTCGGTCGACCCGTTGTCGGCGAGGACCACCGACACGGGCCGGGTGGTCGCCTCCGACAGCGTGGACAGGAACGTGTCCAGGGTGTCACCGGGCGAGTAGGTGACGGTCACCACCGCCAGGCCGTCTCCGTAGCGCGTCACGCCGGCCACCCTAGTGGTGGTGCGCGCGGTGCACGACGGCGTGCCCCTTGCCCCGCGAGATGAGCCACCGGTTGACGGGCACGGTCAGCACGAACGCGACCGCGAGCGAGAACGCCAGCGCGCCCCAGAACAGGGGGCTCGACACGCCGGCCGCCATCGCGCCGGGCACGGCGACCATGATCGCGTTGTCGATGACCTCCATGACCGCGATCGACGCGGTGTCGGCGGCCAGCGCCACCTTCAGGGCCGCGCCGAACGCGAGGCCGCCGCGCAGCACGCCGCGCAGGGTGAGCGCGTAGCCGAAGAAGAACGCCAGCACGACCGCGAGCACCACCGTGCCCCAGTTCGGCAGGCCGAGCGCGGTGCCGACGACCATGCCGAGCACCTCGCCGATGGCGCAGCCGGTGAGGCAGTGCAGGGTGGCCGAGACCGCCGTTGACCAGGATGTCCTCATACCGCCGAATATACCCCTAGGGGGTATGTAAAAGGCAAGGGCGAACGAGGGATGGGACGGGGTCGGTCAGCGGCGGTGGGCGCGGGCGGCGCGCTCGTAGGCCAGGCGGTGCCGGGCGGCCGACGTGGACCAGGCGAAGTCCTTCGCCCGCACGAGGGCGGCGGCGCCGAGGGCGTCCCGCCGGGCCGGGTCGTCCAGCAGCTCGCCGAGCGCGGCGGCGATGTCGCCCGCGCCCACCCCGCAGTACGCGACCGCGTCGCCGCCCACCTCGGGCAGGCTCAACCGGCGCGTGGTCAGCACGCACGCCCCGCTGGCCATGGCCTCCAGCACCGGCAGCCCGAAGCCCTCGCCCAGCGACGGGTAGGCCACCAGCTCCGCCCCGCCCAGGAACCCGGCCAGCGACGGGAACGGCAGGTAGCCGGCCCGGATCACCCGGATGCGGTGCGGCACGGCGTCCAGCGCCCGCTCCACCTGGCTGTCCCAGCCGGGCTGCCCGGCGAGCACCAGGGCGGGCGGTCGGGCGCGGTCCCGGCACGCCTGCGCGAACCCGCGGATCAGCGCCGGCACGTTCTTGCGCGGCTCCAGCGCCCCGAGGAACGCCACGTACGGGGTGTCCCCCAGCGACAGCATCCGCCGCACCTCGGCCACCTCGGCGGCGGTCGGCGGGTGGAACCGGTCGGTCTCCACGCCGTGCTGGGCGATGTGCAGGGCGCGCCGGTCGGCGCCGGCCACGCGGGCCAGCTCGTCGGCGGTGGCCCGGGACGGCACGACGCACAGCGAGGCGCGCTTCAGCGCGGCCCTCGTCCAGGCCCGGAAGAACCTGGCCTTGACCGACGAGTGCAGCACGGCGTCGGTGAAGAACGTCGCGTCGTGCAGCGTCACGACCGACGCGGTGCGGTTGGCCAGCGGCAGCGTGTAGTGCGGCGAGTGCACGACGTCCACGCCGAGCCGGGCGGCGATCCGCGGCAGCGTGGTCTGCTCCCAGGTCAGCCGGGCGGTGCGGGTGGCGACCGAGTCGACGGCGGCCACGACGCGCGACCGCGGCGCGAGGGTCGTGTAGAGCTGGGCGTCTCGGGGTTGGCACACCACGCTGAGCCGAGCACCGTCGGCGTCCAGCGCGGCCACCAGGGAGTCCACGTACCGCCCGACGCCACCTCGGTCAGCCGGAACGGCGGTGGCGTCGATCAGCACGCTGGGTTCGACGGGTGACACGCGGTGAAGGGTACGGCGGTCGACGGGCGGGCTGACCGGGAATGGCGTAAACGGTTCGTCAACGACACAGCCGCAGGTGCACGCCCCACACCGCGCGGGCGGCGTTCTCCCAGGTGAAAGCCTCGGCACGGGTGCGACCGGCGGCGCTCAGGCGCTCCGCCAGCGCTGTGTCGAACAGCACGGAGCGCAGCCCGGCGGCCAGCGCGGACCGGTCACCGCGCGCCACCTCCACGCCCGCCCCGCCCGCCACCTCGACCAGCGCGGGCGCGTCCGAGTGGACCACGGGCACCCCGGCGGCCATGGCCTCCACGACGGGCAGCCCGAAGCCCTCGGCGAGGCTCGGCGCGGCCAGCACCGCCGCCCGCCGCAGGACGAACGCGAGCCGCGCGTCGCTCAGCCGCCCGAGGAGGTGGACGTGCGGCGCGCGCAGGTCCACCCCGCCCCACCCCGGCGGCCCGACGACGACCAGCGGCACGCCCAGCTCGGCCGTCGCGGCCGTGAGCAGGTCGAAGCCCTTGCGCGGCTCGACCGTGCCGATCGCCAGCACGTACCGCGGCGGGAGGGGCACGGCCTCCTCGTCGGGGAAGCGCGTGACGCCGTTGCCGACGACGTGCACGGGCGCGGGACCCGGCGCGTACCGGCGCAGCTCCCCGGCGACGGTCGCGGTCGGCACGACGACGGCCCCCGCCCGCGCCACCGCCCGCCCGATGGCACGCCGGTGCCACGCCACGCCGCGCGGGGTCAGCGTCGACGGGTGGGTCCACGGCACGGTGTCGTGCACGGTCACCACGACCCGCCCGCGCGGCGGCGCGAACGGGGTGAAGGCGTGCACCGAGTCGCCGCCCGGCCAGTAGGGCACCCCCCGCTCCCACGCCGCGACCAGCGCCCGCCGGGGCAGCGGCAGCACGCGCGGGCCGGCGACACCGGGCACGACGGCCGCCGACACGTCCGCGTGCCTGCTCACGGCACCGGTGACGGTCCAGCCGGCGGGCGCGGTCGCGGCCAGGGCGGCGGCCAGCTCGCGGGTGTACCGGCCCGTCCCGCCGGGCACGGGGGCCAGCAACTGCTCGGTCAGCACCACCAGGTTCGGCACGTCGCGTACCGTCTCACGCCGTGTCGACCCCCAGCACGACGGTGGTCGTGGTGACGTGGCGCGGTCGCGGGCACGTCACCGCGTGCCTCGACGCCCTCGCCCGCCAGCGCCCGCACCGGGCGGTGGTGGTGGACAACGCCTCCGACGACGGCACGGCCGACCTGGTGCGGTCGCACCCCAGCGCGCCGGAGCACGTCCGGCTGCCGCGCAACGTCGGCTACGCGGGCGGCCTGGCGGCCGTGCTGCCGGACGTGACCACCGAGTACGTGGCCTGGCTCAACGACGACGCGGAACCCGACGACGGCTGGCTCGCCGCGCTCGAGGACGCCCTGGACGCCGACCCCGGCGCCGCCGCCGCGACCTCGTCGATGGTGCTCGCGGACGGCTCCACCCAGTCGGTCGGCGTCCGGCTGACCGCCGACGGCCACGGCGCGGACCTGGTGCTCGCGGGCCGCGAGGTGTTCGGCTTCTGCGGCGGCGCGGCGCTGGTGCGCACGGCCGCCCTCGCCCGCGCGGGCGGCGTCCCGGCGGGCTTCTTCTGCTACTACGAGGACACCGACACGGCGTGGCGGCTGCGGCTGGGCGGCCACCGCGTGCTGTCCGTCGGCCCGGCGCGGGTCCGGCACCGGCACGGCGCGAGCACCGAACCGGGCTCCCGCCCGTTCCACCGCTGGAACGAGCGCAACCGGCTGCTGATGCTCCTGCGCTGCGCCCCGCTCGCCGTCGCGCTGCGGGAGACCGCCCGCTTCGCCGCGATCACCGCGAGGCTGCCGTTCGCGCGGAACGCGCCGGACGCGGGGAACTTCCGCGTCGGCCTGCGCGTCCGGGTGCTGCTGGAGGTGCTGGTCCGGCTGCCCGCCGCGCTGGTGGACCGGGTCCGGATCGGCCGGCGCGCGGTGGTGCCCCGGCGCGCGGTGTGGCGCGAGTGGGCGGGCAGGTAATCGCGGGCGGGTAATCGCGGCAGGCAGCCGCGGGCGGGTAGTCGTGGACAGGTCGCCGAGGGCGGGTAGTCGCGGGCAGGTCGTCGAGGGAGAGGGAGGACCGGCGTGGCCGAGTACGTCGAGGTGCGCACCGAGGACGGCGGGCTGGTGCCGTTCGAGCTGGACGAGGACCACGACGGCCCGGTGCGGGCCGGGCGGCGCTGGGACCGGGTCGAGGAGACCCTGGAGCAGGGCGTCGAGCGGGCCCGGCAGGTCGCCCGGTCCGTCGCCGCGAGGATCGGCGACATGCCGTCGCCGCGCCCCGACAAGGTGGCCGTGGAGATCGGGCTCAAGGCCGGGGTGAGCGGTGCGTTCGGCATCGCCAGGTCGTCCGCCGAGGCGCACATCAAGATCACCGTCGAGTGGCACCGGGACGGCCTCGACGCCGCGCCGCCGCCCGAGGACGGCGAGTCGAAGCAGGTGGGCGGCGGGGTCGGGCAGGCGGACGGCGGGCCGGGACCGGCGGACGGCGCGCAGGGCACCGCGTAGGGCACCGCCACCTCACGCTGCGGAGCGTGATGAGGCAGAGTGAGGCCGTGGAGCACGGGAACAGCCTGCCTGACGTGACGGTCGTCGTGGTGAACTACCGCGGCGCCGACGACACCACGACCTGCCTGCGCGCGCTGTTCGGGGAACTCGACCACCCGGCCGACAAGCTCCAGGTGGTCGTGGTCGACAACGCCTCGGGCGACGGCGGCGCGGAGCGCATCCGGGCCGCCGTGCCCGCCGCGGAGGTCGTCGAGGCGCCCGCCAACCTCGGGTTCGCGGGCGGCTGCAACCTCGGCGTGGAGCACGCCCGCGGCTCGGTCGTCGCGTTCCTCAACAACGACGCCCGCCCGCACCGCGACTGGCTGCGCGAGGCGCTGCGGGTGCTGCGCGCCGAACCCGCCGTGGGCGCGGTCGCGTCGAAGGTCCTCGACTGGGAGGGCCGGGACGTGGACTTCGTCGACGGCGGCCTCACCTGGTTCGGCATGGGCTACAAGCGGCACGCCGGGCAGCCCGACGACGGCACCCACGACACGCCCCGCGACGTGCTGTTCGGCACCGGCTCGGCGCTCGTGGTCCGCACCTCGGTGTTCCGCGAGCTGGGCGGCTTCGACGAGCGCTTCTTCATGTTCTACGAGGACGTGGACCTCGGCTGGCGGATGAACCTGCGCGGCTGGCGGGTGCGCTACGAGCCGAAGTCCCTGACCTACCACAAGCACCACGCGTCGATGGCGGGGATCGACAGCAGCCGCGAGCTGTTCCTGCTGGAGCGCAACGCCCTCGCCGCGCTCTACAAGAACTTCTCCGACGAGACGCTGGCCAAGGTGCTGCCGGCCGCGCTCGCCCTGGTGGTCCGCCGGGCCACCGCGCGCGGCGAGCTGGACGCGGGCCAGCTGGAGATCACCCGCCGCCCCGCCGACCCGGCGGACGACCTCGCGCCCGTGCCGGTGCCGCGGCAGGCGCTGGCCGGGTTCCTCGCGATCGACCAGTTCGTGGAGCTGCTGCCGTCGCTGGCCGCGTCGCGGGAGGTCGAGCAGGCCGCGCGCCGGCTGACCGACGCCGACCTGCTGCCGCTGATGCGCAAGGCGATGGAGCCCGCCTACCCGCTGCCCCGCTACCTGGCCGCGCACGACGTGCTGGTCGAGGTGTTCGGGCTGGAGGAGGTCTTCGGCCGGCCCCGGCGCGTGCTGGTGATCACCGGCGACGCGATCGCCGACCGGATGGCCGGCCCGGCGATCCGCGCGTGGAACATGGCCGACGTGCTGGCCGGCGAGCACGAGGTGCGGCTGGTCACGACCAACGCGCTGTGCGAACCGCCCGAGGCGCCGTTCCCGGTGGTCCGCGCCGCGCCGCGCGAGCTGGTCGAGCACGCCGGGTGGGCGGACGTGATCGTGCTCCAGGGGCACGTGCTGGAGCACCTGGGCTTCCTCAAGGAACCCGGCAACACCAAGATCGTCGTCTGCGACGTCTACGACCCGATGCACCTGGAGCTGCTCGAACAGGGCAAGGACTCCACCGACGAGCAGCGCGAGCTGGACCTGGTGGGCGTCACCCGGATCATCGACAACCAGATGCGGCGCGGCGACTTCTTCCTGTGCGCCTCCGAGCGGCAGCGGCACTTCTGGCTCGGCCACCTGACCGCCATCGGCCGCCTCACCCCGTCGCTGTACGACAACGACCCGACGACGCGGTCGCTGCTCGCCGAGGTCCCGTTCGGCCTGCCGGGCAAGCCCCCGCAGCGCACCGGGCCGGGGCTGCGCGCCGCCCTCGGCCTCCCCGAGGGGGACAAGGTCGTGCTGTGGGCGGGCGGCGTCTACAGCTGGTTCGACCCGCTGACGCTGGTCACCGCGATCGACCGGCTGCGGGCGCGGCACGCGGACGTGCGGCTGGTGTTCCTCGGCATGAAGCACCCGAACCCCGAGGTGCCCGACATGGACATCGGCGCGCGGACCCGCGCCCTGGCCGCGCGGCTGGGCCTGACCGGCTCGCACGTGTTCTTCAACGAGACCTGGGTCCCCTACCAGGACCGGCAGAACTGGCTGCTCGACGCGGACGCGGGCGTCACCACGCACTTCGAGCACGTCGAGACGACGTTCGCCTTCCGCACCCGCGTCCTCGACTACCTGTGGGCGGGGCTGCCGATCGTCACCACGGACGGCGACTCGTTCGCCGACCTGGTGCGCCGCGAGGGGCTGGGCGTGGTCGTGCCGTCCGAGGACGCCGACGCGCTGGCCGACGCGCTGGAGAAGGTGCTCCACGACGAGGCGTTCGCGGCGGCGTGCGCCGAGCGGATCGCCGTCGTGCGGGAGCGGTTCACCTGGGACAACGCGCTGGCGCCGCTGGTGGAGTTCTGCCGCAGCCCGCGGCCCGCCGCCGACCGGCTGCCCGGCGCGTCGCCGATGGTGCGCAACCGGCCGCTGGGCAAGCTGGACAAGGTGCAGCGGGACGTGCAGCTGGTGCGCGAGTACCTCACCGCGGGCGGGCCGCGCGAGGTCGCCCGCCGCGCCTCCGGCCGCGTGCTGAAGAAGCTCCGCCGTGGCTAGGCCGCTCAAGGTGCTGATCGACGGCACCCCGCTGCTCGGGCACCGGACCGGCATCGGCCGCTACACGGCGGCGCTGGCCGAGGAGCTGGCGTCGATGCTCGACGAGGTCGACGTGCGGGCCGTGGCGTTCACGCTGCGCGGCTGGCGGGCGCTGCGGACCGTGCTGCCGCACGACGTGGTGGCGCGGGGCCTGCCCGTGTCGGCGCGGCTGCTGCGGCAGTTCTGGCTGCGCGCGCCGTTCCCGCCGGTGGAGTTCCTGGCCGGGCCGACCGACGTGGTGCACGGCACGAACTTCGTGCTGCCGCCCGCGATCCGGGCCGGCGGCGTGGCGACCGTGCACGACCTGGCGTTCCTCGACTCGCCCGGCGACCTGCCCCCGTCCGACCGGCGGCTGCCGGAGCTGGTGCGGCGCTCCGCGGCCCGCGCCGACGTGGTGTGCACGCCCACGCAAGCGGTTGCGTCGGTGGTGGAGGAGCGGCTGGGCGTGCCCGAGTCGAAGATCGTCGTGACGCCGCTCGGCGTGGACCCGGCCTGGTTCGCCGCCCGGCCGCCGTCGCCCGAGCTGCGCGCCCGGCTCGGCCTGCCGTCGGAGTACCTGCTGTTCGTCGGCGCGGGCGGTCCCCGCAAGGGCCTGGGCACGCTGGTGGCGGCCCACTCGGCGCGCCCCTCCCTGCCGCCGCTCGTGCTGGCCGGGCCGGGCGCGCGGTCGGCGGACGGCCGGGTGCTGCGCACCGGGTACCTGAGCGACGTCGACCTGCGCAGCGTGGTGGCGGGGGCGGCGGCGCTCGTGCTGCCGTCGCGCGACGAGGGCTTCGGGCTGCCGGTGCTGGAGGCGCTGGCCTGCAACGTGCCCGTGGTGTGCACGGACGTGCCGGCGCTGCGCGAGGTGGCCGGCGGGCACGCGGTGCACGTGCCGGTCGGCGACGTCGAGGCGCTGGCGCAGGCGATGGGCGCCGCCGCCGAGGCGCCGCCGACACCGGCCGAGGCCACCGCCCGGCGCACGCACGCGGCCGGGTTCACGTGGCGCAGGACGGCGCTGAGGACGGTCGAGGCGTACCGCCGCGCGGCCGGCCGCTGACCTACGGGATGCGGGCCGGCCTACGGGACGGGGTTCGGGCGGGCCTACGGGGTTCGGGCGGGCCGGTCCGGGGAGCTGAGGACGCTCCACGACACCTGCCGTGAACCGGTCACGGCGCACACGCGGCGCAGGAACCGCTGGCGCTCGCTGTCCTGGCGAGGCGCGACCGCACCTGTCGAGAGCTCGGGCATGAGGGCAAGAATCCCCCACCGGCCGAACGCGGAACCAGTGCGGGAGGCCGGTAACACCCCAACGGCCCAACCTCACCCCTCACGCGGTCACCGAGCGCATCCGCTGCGATGATGCCGGGCATGAGCTTCACGGCTGTCTGGCCGATCTCCGACCCCACCGACCCCTCCTCCGGCGACCCCGAGGCCGCCGACGAGCTGACCGTCAGCACGCCGGAGGACGTCGACGTGCTCCTGGCCCGCCTCGCCGACCCCGGCGCCGGCCCGGCCGTGGTCGAGCACGCCGACCGCGACCCGATCACCGACACCGAGGGGCTGCTCGGCGCGCCGGGCGCGGCGGAGATCCCCGACCACGACGTGGCGGTGGCCGTCGACGGCGGGTTCGGCTACCTCACGTACGCGGACCCGGAGCACGACTACTCGACGTTGAAGGGCGAGGCGGGCTCCCCCGGGCTGCGCTCCGAGCTGGTGGACTACCCGGCGGGCGCGGGCGTCCCGGTGGAGGTCCTGGCCGCCGCCCTGAAGGACTTCCTGGCCACGGCCCGCCGCCCGTCCTGCGTGGAGTGGCAGGAGGCGTAGGCGTCACCCGGCCCCGGTCGCGCCGTCGGCGGGGTGGCGCAGCCGGACGTCGGCCTCCACGTAGACCGCGACGTCGTGCGCGACCGACACGCGCACCGGGGCCAACCCGCCGGGCACGCGCACGTCGCCGTCCCGGTCGAACGGCAGGCCGGTCCAGTCCCGCCACACCGCCAACGGCGCCACCACGCTCGACGAGCACCGCGCCACGCCCTCCACCACCCCGCCGGCCCGCACGTGCGTGCGCAGCCACCGGTCGGCGGGCAGCCCGTCCTCCCGCGTGCGCGCCGCGTAGTCGCCCATCGGCACGTCGGGCTCGGCGGCCTTGTCCGGTGGCCGCAGCGGCACCAGGAACGAGTCGTACCCGGTCGCCGACACCGCCCGCCGCATCCCGGCCGGCACCCGGGCCGACAGCCCCCGCCCCGAGTACGGGACCAGCACGCCCCGCGCGACCGGCTCGCCGCCGTCCAGCAGCGCCACGACCAGGTGCGGCCACCGCGCCGCCGGCCGCCGCCGCGTCACCAGCGACGCGGCCAGGACGCCCGACACGAACCTCGCCGCGCCCGGCGGGTAGGGCACGGCGAACACCGCGTCGGCGAGGTCGGGGCGGTCGGCGAGCGTGACGGTCTCCACGCGGCCATCGAAGCCCAGGACCGGCCGCCGGGCACGGGGGCGCCACGACGGCCGGTCCGGGAACCGCGACCGGCCCTAGGGCACGGCCTTCGTCGCCACGGCCTCCGCCAGGGCCTCCTGCCAGGACCGCAGCGGCGGCAGGCCGGCCTCCTCCCACGACTTGCCGGACAGCACCGAGTACGCCGGGCGCGGGGCCGGGCGCGGGAAGTCGGCGGTCGAGCACGGCCGCACCCGCTCCGGGTCCAGGCCCAGCTCGGCGAACACCGCCCGCGCGAACCCGCACCACGTCGTCTCGCCGCCGCCGGTCGCGTGCAGCACGCGCGCCGGCGTCCCGCCCCCGGCCACCAGCCCCGCCAGCGCCACGAGGCCCCGCGCGAGGTCCAGCGACCACGTCGGCGACCCGACCTGGTCGTCCACGACGGACAGCGCGTCGCGCTCGCCCGCAAGGCGCGCCATGGTCTTCACGAAGTTCGGCCCGTGCGCGCCGTAGACCCACGCGGTGCGCACGACCCACGCCCGGTCCCACGCCGCCAGCACGCGCTGCTCGCCCGCGAGCTTCGTGCGCCCGTACGCCGAACGCGGCCCGGTCTCGTCGGACGGCTCGTACGGCCGCGCGCCGTCGCCGGGGAACACGTAGTCGGTCGACACGTGCAGCAGCGGCACGTCATGCGCGCGGCAGTGCTCGGCCAGCAGGCCGGGGCCGGTGGCGTTGACCGCCAGCGCCCGGTCCTCGTCGGTCTCGGCCGCGTCGACCGCCGTGTACGCGGCGCAGTTCACGACCACCGGGCTCAGGCCCGAGTCGCGCGCCGTCGCCGCGAAGACCGCGACCGCGTCGGACACGGCCCGCGCGTCGGTGATGTCCAGCTCGGCCGACGACGGCGCGTGCACGAGGCCGTCCGCCGGCGCGGCGGCCACGACGTCCTGCCCGAGCTGGCCGCGGCCACCGGGCACCAGGAGTGCGAGCGCCACGTCAGCCCGCCAGCGCCGCGCGCTGCTTCAGCGGCTCCCACCACGCCCGGTTGTCCCGGTACCACTGCACGGTGGCGGCCAGGCCCTCGGCGAAGTCGACCCGCGGCGCGTAGCCCAGCTCGGTGCTGATCTTGGTGATGTCGACCGAGTAGCGGCGGTCGTGGCCCTTGCGGTCGGCGACCGGCTCGACGAACGAGTCCCAGTCGCGGCCGGTGGCCTCCAGCAGCCGCTCGGTCAGCTCCCGGTTGGTCAGCTCGGTGCCGCCGCCGATGTTGTAGACCTCGCCGCCGCGACCGCCCTCGACCACCAGCTGGATGCCCCGGCAGTGGTCGTCCACGTGCAGCCAGTCGCGCACGTTGAGGCCGTCGCCGTACAGCGGCACCTTCTTGCCGTCCACCAGGTTCGTGACGAACAGCGGGATGACCTTCTCCGGGAACTGGTACGGCCCGTAGTTGTTCGAGCACCGCGTGATGCTGACCGGCAGGCCGTGGGTGCGGTGGAACGACCGGGCCAGCAGGTCCGAGGACGCCTTCGACGCCGAGTACGGCGAGTTCGGCTCCAAGACGTGGTCCTCGGTCCAGGACCCCTCGTCGATCGTGCCGTAGACCTCGTCGGTCGACACGTGCACGAACTTGGCCACCCCGGCCTCCAACGCGCCCTGGAGCAGCACCTGGGTGCCCAGCACGTTGGTCAGCACGAAGTCCGCCGACCCGGAGATCGACCGGTCCACGTGGGACTCGGCGGCGAAGTGCACCACCACGTCCGTGCGGGCCATCACCTCGGCGACCACCTCGCGGTCGCAGATGTCGCCCCGGACGAAGGTCAGCCGCGGGCTGTCCGCGACCGGCGCCAGGTTCGCCTCGTTGCCGGCGTAGGTGAGCTTGTCCAGCACCACCACCTCCGCGTCGGCGTAGGCCGGGTAAGCGCCGCCCACCAATTCCCGCACGTAGTGCGAGCCGATGAACCCGGCCCCACCCGTTACCAGTACGCGCATGCTCAAACGCCCTTCCACAGCGGTTCGTACCATCGCAGTCTGTCACGGGGTAAACCCGTGCAACCCACCCGGTTGTTACAGCGTCTCCCGTATAAGAAGGGATGTCCGGCGAGGTTCACCCGTCCGCGACTACCTTTGACCAGGCAGGCTGTGCAGACGGGGGAGGCAGGCCAGTGGACCGGAGTCCGCACGGGAGAGCCGCCGGGGCGACAGCGGTGCGTGCCCTCCTGGTCACCGCGCGTTCGTTCCTCGCGCTGCTCTCGGCGGCCGTGCTCGCCGTCACGTGGTACGGCTGGTACTACTTCAAGGACCTGGACGACAACGTCACCACGACCGACGTCATCCCCGGCTCGGTCACCGAGATGCCCGACGGCGTTGCCCGCAAGCCGCTCGACGGCGCGGTCGACATCCTGCTCGTCGGCGTCGACAGCCGCACCGACGCGCAGGGCAACCCCCTGTCCGACGAGGTGCTGGCGCTGCTCAACGGCGGTGTGGCGGACGGCACGCTGAACACCGACACGATGATCCTGGTGCACGTGCCGCAGGACGGCACCCGCGCAGTGGCCGTGTCGTTCCCGCGCGACTCGTACGTCGAGATCGCCGACGGGTTCGGCAAGCACAAGCTCAACTCGGCGATGGCCCGGCAGAAGAACGACACCGCGCAGGGGCTGCGCGAGCAGGGCGTCACCGACGAGGCGCGCATCGAGCGGGAGTCGACGCTCGCCGGGCGCAAGACGCTCATCAAGACCATCGAGGGGCTGACCGGCGGCGCGGTCACCGTCGACCGGTACGCCGAGGTCAACCTGGCCAGCTTCTACGAGGTGACGCAGGCCATAGGCGGCGTCGAGGTGTGCCTGAACAACGCCACCCGCGACTCCGACTCGGGCGCGGACTTCGCGGCGGGCCGGCAGACCATCGCCGGGCGCGGGGCGCTGTCGTTCGTGCGGCAGCGCGGCGGCCTGCCCGGCGGCGACCTCGACCGGATCGTGCGGCAGCAGGTGTTCATCGGGGCCCTGGCCCGCAAGGTGCTGTCCACCGGCACGCTGACCGACTTCGACCGGCTCAACCAGCTCGTGACGGCCGTGAAGAAGTCCGTGGTGCTGAGCGAGCGGTGGAACATCACCGAGTTCGCCGAGCAGATGCAGGGCCTGGTGTCGGGCAACATCCAGTTCCGCACCATCCCGGTGGGCGAGCCCACGGACACGTTCAGCGACGGCAACGTGCTGCCCGTCGACCCGGTGCAGGTGCGGCAGTTCATCAAGGGGCTGGCCGCGGCGGACTCGCGGTCCTCCTCCGCCGCCCCCGTGACGACCACGACCCCCGACCGGCCGGCCGCGTCGGCGATCACCGTGCAGGTCTACAACTCCGCGGGCGTCGCCGGCCTCGCCGGCACCGTGCTGGACCAGTTGGCGGACAAGGGGTTCCGCCGCGGCCAGGCCACCACCGGGACGTACTCGGACACCACCGTCGTGCGGCACGCCGCGGGCGAGCGGTCGAGCGCCGAGAGCGTGATCTCCGCCCTGGGCGGTAACGCCGAGGCCGTCGAGGACGACTCCGTGCCCGGGGGGCAGGTCCAGGTGCACGTCGGGGCGGACTACTCGCCGCCCGGTTCGTCCGACCCGGCGTCGGTCGAGGACACCACGCGGGTGGCGCCGTCGACCGGTTCCGCCCCGCCGATCACCGCCGACGGTGTGGTCTGCGTCAACTGAACAGCCCACCCCAGGCGCGCACCGGCGTCCGACCGGCCGAAGGTGGTTAGCCTGATCGGACTGGTTCGGACCGGTTAGGGGAGCGGAGGAACGCCGTGAAGGCCGCGGTGATCACCGGGCGCGTGCTCGTCGCACTGCTGTCCGCGGCCGTGCTGGCGGTGGCCGGGTACGGCTGGTCGACGGTGCAGCGCGTGCAGGAGAGCGTGAACAAGACGGACGTGCTGTCGGTGCTGGAGGACGTGCCCAACGCGCCGCCCGTCGAGGACGGCGCGACCGACATCCTGCTCGTGGGCAGCGACAGCCGCACCGACGCCCAGGGCCGGCCGCTGCCGGACGACGTGCTGCGCCGGTTGCGCACCGAGGCGACCGACACGCTCAACACCGACACGATCATCGTGCTGCGGGTGCCGAAGAACGGCGGCCGGGCGCACGCCGTGTCCATCCCGCGCGACACGTACGTCGCCATCCCCGACCACGGCCAGGAGAAGATCAACTCGGCGTACGGGGTGACCAAGTTCTTCACGATGGAGCGCCTGGCCGCCTCCGGGGTGCCGCTGGACGAGCGCTCGCGCGAGGGCGACCAGGCCGGGCGGCGGGCGCTGGTGCAGGTCGTGCAGGAGCTGACCGGCGTGCGCGTCGACCACTACGCGGAGGTCAACCTCTACGGGTTCTACCTGCTCACCCAGGTCATCGGCGGCGTGGACGTGTGCCTGCGGGCGGCGACGTCGGACCCGGACTCGGGCGCCGACTTCCGGGCGGGCGTGCAGACCGTGGCGGGCGGCGACGCGCTGGCGTTCGTGCGGCAGCGCAAGGGCATCCCCAACGGCGACCTCGGGCGGATCACGAGGCAGCAGGTGTTCATGTCGGCGGCCGTGTCGAAGCTGCTGTCGGCGGGGACGCTGACCGACCAGGCCAGGCTGTCGGGGCTGATCGACGCGGTGAGCAAGTCGGTCGTCGTGGACCAGGACTTCGACCTGACCACGCTGGCCGCGCAGGCGCAGGGGCTGGCCGGCGGGAACGTCGAGTTCGCGACCATCCCGGTGACGGGGGTCGGGGCGGTGAACGAGCGGGGGCAGAGCGTCGTCACCGTGGACCCGGTGCAGGTGAAGGCGTTCGTGGCGCAGGTGCTGGGCGAGAAGAAGACGACCGTCGTGCCCACGCCGTCGGTTGTCCCCAGCACGCCGGTCGGCGCCACCCCGTCGGGGTTCGGCGGCGGTAGGGTCGTGGCGCTGGACGGCGGTCGCGCGGCCGGCGCGGTGGCGCTCCAGGGACCGCCGTGCGTGGACTGAGGTGACCAGGGCTTTCAGGGGGTCGGGTAGCTGGATCGGGTGATCATGGGGACGAAGGTGTACGTAAACGCGGTTTCGGCACTCGGTTGAGAGAAGCGGACCCCCGAGACCACCCCGGCCGTCCACCACGAGCCCACCACCCGCACCTCCGACCCACCACCCGCCCCGGCCGCCCTGCCGGCCCGCAGCCAAGCCACCCGGCCGACGCACCGGCCCGACGCGCCCCGCCGCCCGGCCCGACCACCGGCTGACCACCGGCTGACCCGTCCCCGAGGGCGGGGTGCGGCTTCGTGCGGGAGGGGTGGCGGGACGCCGCGACCGGCGTGGCAAGGTTGTGCCATGACCGTCACGGATGCGCTGTTCGCCCCCCTGTTCGCCGCGAACCCGGGCCGTCCCCTGATCACCCACTACGACGACGCGGCCGGCACGCGCGTGGAGCTGTCGCGGGCGACCATCCGGAACTGGGCGGCCAAGACGGCGAACTGGCTGCGCGACGAGCACGACGTCGAGCCGGGCGACCCGGTGGCCGTGCTGCTGCCCGCGCACTGGCAGACGGCGGGCGTGCTGCTCGGGGCGTGGTGGTGCGGCGCGGCGGTGACGGACGACCCGGCGGGTGCGAAGGTGGCGATCGTCGCGCCGGGCGGGGTCGCGCCGGGGGCCGCGGTGACGGCGGTCGCGTCGCTTCACCCGATGGGGTTGGGCAGCGGCGCGCCGGTCGACTACAACGACGACGTGCGGGCGCACGGCGACGACTTCGCGCCGTGGGAGCCGGTCCCCGGCGCGACGCCCGCGCTCCTCAAGTCCACTGTGGACGAGGTCGTGTCGGAGGCGCACCACCGGGCGGAGACGTTGGGCATCACCACGTCCTCGCGCGTGCTGTCCACGTTGGACTGGTCCATGCCGGACGGTCTGCTGAACGGTTTCCTGGCCGTGCTGGCGGGCGGCGGGTCGCTGGTCCAGTGCAGCAACGCGACCCCGGACCTGCTCCCCGCCCGCCGGACCGGTGAGCAGACGAACCTGGACCTGGTGGGCTGAAGCGGGCCGGAGTGGACCCGAGCGGAGCGGGCCGGAATGGACCGGAGCGGGTGAACCTGCGGGGGTGGCGTGGTCGCGGGGACCACGCCACCCCCGGACGACCTAGCCCCTGAGCAGGGCGCGGCTCATCACAACCCGCTGGACCTGGTTGGTGCCCTCGTAGATCTGGGTGATCTTCGCGTCCCGCATCATGCGCTCGACCGGGAAGTCGCGGGTGTAGCCGGCGCCGCCGAACAGCTGCACGGCGTCCGTCGTCACCTCCATGGCGACGTCCGAGGCGAAGCACTTGGCCGCGGCGGTGATGAAGCCGATGTTCGGCTCGCCCCGCTCGGCCTTGGCGGCGGCCACGTAGACCATGTGGCGGGCCGCCTCGATCTTCATCGCCATGTCGGCGAGCATGAACTGCACACCCTGGAAGTCGGCGATCGCCGTGCCGAACTGCCTGCGGTCCTTGGTGTAGGCGATGGCCTGCTCCAGGGCGCCCTGCGCGATGCCGACGGCCTGCGCGCCGATGGTCGGGCGCGTGTGGTCGAGGGTGCGCAGCGCGGTCTTCAGGCCGGTGCCGGGCTCGCCGATGATCCGGTCCGCGGGGATGGTGCAGTTCTCGAAGTGGATCTCGCGGGTGGGCGAGCCCTTGATGCCGAGCTTGCGCTCCTTCGAGCCGACGACGAAGCCCGGGTCGTCCTTGTGCACGACGAACGCCGAGATGCCCTGCGACTTCTTCGGCGCGTCCGGGTCGGTGACGGCCATCACCGTGTACCAGGTGGACTCGCCGGCGTTGGTGATCCAGCACTTGGTGCCGTTGAGCACCCAGTGGTCGCCGTCGAGGCGGGCGCGGGTGCGCATGGACGCGGTGTCGGAGCCGGCCTCGCGCTCGGACAGCGCGTAGGACGCCATGGCCTCGCCCGAGGCGATGGACGGCAGCACCTGCTGCTTGAGCGACTCGGACGCCGACAGCAGGATCGGCATGGTGCCCAGCTTGTTCACCGCCGGGATCAGGGACGACGACGCGCAGACGCGCGCCACCTCCTCGATCACGATGCAGGTGGCGACGGAGTCGGCGCCCTGGCCGTCGTACGCCTCGGGCACGTGCACGGCGGCGAAGCCGGATTTGACCAGCGCGTTCAACGCCTCGACCGGGAAGCGCTCCTGCTCGTCCACGTCGGCCGCGTACGGCGCGATCTCCTTGTCGGCCAGTGACCGGACCGCCTCGCGCAGCGCCTCGTGCTCCTCGGCGAGCTGGTAGGTACCGAAGCTCGGGTCCACGTTAAGTTACCTCCGGGTAGGGCGTTCTACCTGGATGTTAGCGCGCGTTCACGGCACTGTCCGCTGTGCCGTCGGCAACAACACCCGCCCGGGTGCGCAACGCCGCGTCCTTCTCCAGGACCAGGTCCGCGAGGGACGCCTGGAACTCCGCCATCCGCTCCCGCAGGGCGGGATCGGACGCGGCCAGGACGCGCACCGCCAGCAGGCCCGCGTTGCGCGCGCCGCCGACCGACACGGTGGCCACCGGCACGCCGGCGGGCATCTGCACGATCGACAGCAGCGAGTCCATGCCGTCGAGGTACTTCAGCGGCACCGGCACGCCGATCACCGGCAGCACGGTCGCCGACGCCACCATGCCCGGCAGGTGCGCCGCGCCGCCCGCGCCCGCGATGATCACCTTCAGGCCCCGGGATGCGGCGGACGTCGCGTAGTCGAGCATCCGCTGCGGGGTGCGGTGCGCCGAGTACACGCCCACCTCGTAGGTCACGCCGAACTCGGCGAGCGCCTCGGCGGCGGCCCCCATCACGGGCCAGTCCGAGTCGCTGCCCATGATCACGCCGACCTGCGTCACTGCTCTCCTCCGTGGATGTCGTACCCGTCGAGCCACACGCCGTCGGACAGCCAGTGCGCGGCGAGCCTGGCCCGCGCGCGCACCTCCTCCAGCCGTTCACCGAGGACGGTGACGTGCCCGATCTTGCGTCCCGGCCGCTCCGCCTTGCCGTACAGGTGCACGTGGGCGTCGGGGAACCGGGCGAACAGGTGGTGCAGCCGCTCGTCGGGGCCCGTCGCGGGCGCGTCGGGCGCGCCGAGGACGTTGGCCATGACGACGGCGGGCGCGGCGAGGTCCGTCGCGCCGAGCGGGTAGTCCAGGACGGCGCGCAGGTGCTGCTCGAACTGGGACGTGCGGGCGCCCTCGATGGTCCAGTGGCCCGAGTTGTGGGGGCGCATGGCCAGCTCGTTGACGACGAGGCCGGCGGCGGTGTCGAACAGCTCCACGGCGAGCAGGCCGACGACGCCCAGCTCGTGCGCGACGCGCAGCGCCAGCTCCTGGGCCTCCTCGGCCACCTCGGCGGGCACGTCGGGCGCGGGCGCCAGGACCTCGACGCAGATGCCCTCCTGCTGCACGGTCTGCACCAGCGGCCACGCCGCGCCCTGCCCGAACGGCGAGCGCGCGACGAGGGCGGCCAGCTCGCGGCGCATGGGCACGCACTGCTCGACCATCAACGGGGTGCCGGCGGCGAGCAGCTCGGGCACGACGCGCTGCGCGCCCTGCGGTGTGTTCAGCATCCACACGCCGCGCCCGTCGTACCCGCCGCGGACGGCCTTGAGGACGCACGGCCACCCGTGCTCCGCGCCGAAGCGCAGCACGTCGCCGGTGTCGGTGACCTCGGTGAACGGCGGCACGGGCAGTCCCAGCGCGGCCAGCTTCACGCGCATGACCAGCTTGTCCTGGGCGTGGACCAGGGCGTCGGGGCCGGGCGCGACCTTCACGCCGTCCGCGACCAGCGCGCGCAGGTGCTCCTGGGGCACGTGCTCGTGGTCGAACGTGACGACGTCGCACGACCCGGCGAAGGCGCGCAGCGCGTCCAGGTCGGTGTGCTTGCCCAGTTCCACGTCGCGGGCGACGAGCGCGGCCGGGTCGGAGTCCGACTCGGCGAGCACCCGCAGCGACTGGCCCAGGGGGATCGCGGCCTGGTGGGTCATGCGGGCCAGCTGGCCGCCGCCGATCATGCCGACGACGGGGAGACGGGTTCGGGAGTCCACGGTTCGGTGATTTTACCTGCACAAACAGCGGGCTCCCGCACGCCCCCGGCGCGGGCGGCGACCCGCTGTCAGACGCGGTGCGGCCGGCGCGTCGTCACGAGGGCCAGCGCGAGCAGCGCCGCGGCGGGGACGGTGAAGACGGCGAACTCGACCCACTGGAGCTCCGCGACGCGGTCGGCGGGCTGGAAGTCGGTGTAGTGCTGCGTGAGGCCGGTGTCGGCGACGCACTTCCGGAACGCCGGGTCGACCTCCTCACCGGTGGGGACGCAGTGCCGCGGGTAGTCGACCACGGTGCCGGCCGCGTCGGCGTAGCCGCTGCCCACGGTCCAGTCGTCGTCGCCGGTCGCCGACGAGTACAGCAGACCGCCCGGCGAGTAGGGCTCCAGCACGCGTTCGGGCGTCCGGTAGAAGGGCCGCCACAGGGCGGCGACGAGGGCGCGGGTCAGGCCGTAGGCGACCAGGGTGAGGCCCATGGACAGCACGGTGCGGCGGGTGAGCGCGCTCATCGCCAGGCCCAGGGCGAAGCCGAACGCCGCGTAGGCGGCCTGCACCTGCGGCACGACCTCGAACGGCATCGGGTCGAACGCCCGGAACGGCACGTAGTCCGTGTTGGTGGCGTTCATGGCGTTCATCAGCACGACCAGCGACGCGCCGAGGCCGGCGGCCAGCGCGACGGCGGGCACGCCGAGCAGCACGACCTTGCCGACCAGCCAGCGCAGCGGGCTGATGTCCTGGCTCCACACCACGAGGTGGGTGCGCTGCTCGTACTCCCGGGACAGCAGCGGCGCGGTCCAGAACACGGCGACCACCGCGCCGAACAGCGCCGGGCCGAGGGACAGCAGGTAGGCGAGGTCCGCGTAGTCCACCCGGCCGAGCAGCTCGTGGCGCTGGTGGCCGGTGGCGGTGACGTGCGCCGCCAGGGCCAGCGCGGTGCCGGCGACGACCGCGACGACGACCGCGGCGCCGCCCACGGTCCAGCGGTGCCGGCGCCAGGCCAGCCAGAGCAGGTCGCGCCAACCGACGGCGGACCGCACGACGGCGGTGTCCACGGGCGGGGGCGCGGCGGTGGACCCGTCGGCGGTGCCGGTGGTCTCGGTGGTGGTCCGGGCGGTGGTCACGCCCCGCCCTCCTTCGGGTCCGGGCCGTTGCGGGTGGCCGCGAGCTGGGCGAGCACGTAGTCCTCCAACGTCACGGGCCGCTCGGTCCACCGCCCCGCCACGACCGGGCGCGGGTGGTCGTCGGGCAGCCTGACCAGGAACGTCGACTGGTTGCCGCGGTGGCGCGCCTCGACGACCCGGCCCAGGGCGGGCGGCACCTCGGAGCGCGGACCGGTGTAGCTGACGTGCCGGGCGAGCAGGTCGTCGAGGTCGCCGCCGGCCAGCAGCCGGCCGTGGGCGAGCAGCAGCAGGTGGTCGGCCACGCCGCTCAGCTCGGCCACGACGTGCGTGGACAGCAGCACCGTCATGCCGGTCTCGTCGACCTCGGCCAGCAGCTCGGCGGTGACCTCGCGGCGGGCCAGCGGGTCGAGGTTGGCCAGCGGCTCGTCGAGCAGCAGCACGTCCGGTCGCGAGCCGATGGCCAGCGCGAACGCCACCTGCGCCTGCTGGCCGCCGGACAGCCTGCCGCACGCCCGGTCGAGCGGGACCTCGAAGCGCCCCAGCCAGCGGCGGGCCCGCGCCTCGTCCCACACGACGTTGAGGCGGGCGCCGAGCCGGAGCACGTCGACGGCGGTGAAGTTCCGGTACAGCGGCTTGTCCTGCGACACGAACGCCACCCGGCCCGCCGCGCCCGCCGACCCCTCGTCGGCGTCGAGGAGGCCCGCGAGGACGGACATCAGCGTCGTCTTGCCCGCGCCGTTGGCGCCGACCAGCGCGGCGACCCGGCCGGAGGGCAGGTCGAACGTGCAGTCGCGCAGCGCCCAGCGGTTCCGGTAGCGCTTGCCGAGCGACCGGGCGCGCACCGCGAACGCGGTGCCGGCGGTCGGGCCCGCGGGGCGACCGCTCACAGGACCACCACCCCGTCCCCGCCGGACGTGCGGTTGCCGCGCGCGCCGGGGTGCAGGACGGAGCGCACGAGCGCGTCGACGTCCTCGGCGTCCAGCCCGGCGTCGCGCGCCTCGCGCACCCACAGGACCAGGCGGGCGCGGAGCGCGGCCATCACCTCCGGGTCGGTCGAGCCGAGCCCGGCCTTCACGTACGTCCCCGATCCCTGGCGGGCTTCGACCAGGCCGGACATCTCCAGCTCCCGGTACGCCTTCAGCACGGTGTTGGCGTTGACGCCGCTCGTGCCGACGACGTCGCGCACGGTCGGCAGCCGGTCCCCCGGGCCCAGCCAGCCCAGCCTCAGCGCCTCCCGCACCTGGCGCACGAGCTGCAGGTAGGCGGGGAGACCGCTGGAGCGGTCGACGCGGAACTCCACCGCTCCCCCCCGGATTGTTCTGGTTGACTAAGACACCGGAACACGGTTCAGGAACGTCCCGGGGTTGTCAAGCCCTGCCCCGCGCACTCCACCTCGCGCACCGACCAACCCCCGGTACGGGTGCCGTCGGGTAACGCGTCCGTAACCGGCGCGGCGACCACCCGGACCAGGTCGTGTCATTCACCACCACCTTAGTCTTTCTCGCCTCTCACAGGCCCTGTCCAGCGCTTTTACTCGACGGTGCAGGACAACACCGCACCGGAAGGACAAGGGATGACATTCCGACGAATCCTGACCGCCGTCGTCGTGGCCGCCTCGGCGCTGCTCATCGCGCCGGCCGCCAACGCCGAGCAGGCCGACACGCGGCAGGACGAGTGGGTGCTGGAGAGCGTCACACGGCCGGGCGACGTGTGGGACCAGACCAACTGGGCCTGGGACCCCGAGTTCCCGGTCATCCCCCACCCGCGCCACGGGGAGGACAACCAGACGTGGTTCATCTCCGACGACGGCAGCATCAGGGACAAGATGTACGGCTGGTGCGCGACCTCGGTCGGCGGCCGGCTGGCGGGCCGGCCCTGCGACGGTTCCTACGAGCAGCGCTGGGTGGGCCACTCCTACGACGGCTACGAGACCTGGCTGTTCGAGCTGGGGAACAGCGACCAGTGCGTCACGCACAACGGCGTCTACAAGGAGCTGATCCTCTCACCGTGCGGCCCTGAGCGGTCCGACCAGCGCTGGATCATCCACCGGCGGTAGTCGACCCGGGCACGGCGGGGGACCCGAGCGGCACGGGGCTCGGGTCCCCCGCCGTGCGACCGGGTCGGACGGCCGGTCCGGGCGCGCGCTGCTGCACCGGCACGTCCAC
>NZ_JBPKJK010000110.1:0-30861 GCF_051756985.1 Saccharothrix sabaoui | reverse complement strand
GTAGGCGACGCCGCCGTGGTCCTCGCCCTCCACGAACTGGACCAGGTTGGTCAGGTACTCGCCCGCCACCTCCGGGGTGAAGGTCAGCTCCGCCGTGAACCGCTCACCGGGCTTGAGCGGCACGCCGAACAGGCCCGACCGCTTCGGGTCGAACTGGAGCGCGGTCTCGCCGACCTGCCTCACGCCCTCCGCCTGGCCGCCGCCCGCGCGCCAGCGCTCGAACAGCTCCCGGCCCAGGTCCACCACCACGGCGCCCTGCACCGGCTTCTCACCGGTCAGCACCAGGTCGGTCCTGGCCTCGCGCTCGGTCGCGTTGCCCAGGGTGAACCAGGACTTCACCGGCTCCAGGACGCGACCGCGGATCGTCTGGAAGTTCTTCCACGCGATGTTGTTGTTGTTCTTGGTGTTCAGCGCGGTGTTCGGGCCCTCCGCGAACGTCATCGGGTCCGTCGCCGACACCCAGCGCGCGAGCAGGCAGAAGTGGCCGGGACCGGGGATGTTCGACCACGGGATCTTCGCCACCGTCACGCCGGCGGGCACGGTCAGCGCCTGCTGCCCGATGGACACCCAGTCGCCGTTCGTCGCGTTGTTCCACGTCGTGCCGCCGCCGGCGGGCGTGCGGTAGACCTTGAGCACGCCGGACGCGGTGCCCGCGCCGTACGGGCCCGGGTTGTTCAGCCGCACGTGGACGTAGTTCGTCGCCCCCACGACGGGCTGGGTGCCCGCGCCGCAGTCCGCGAGCCCCGGGCAGACCTTGATGTCCGGGCTGTTCCACACCGTCCCGTTGGGGTTGGTCTCGACGCCCGTGTCGGCCGCCTGGTCCCGGATGAACACGTCGGTCCGCCGGCAGTCGGACAGCAGCTTGCGGATCGCGTCCGCCGTGCCCGCGCCGGTCGACGTGGTCTGCGTGAACACGCCGCCGGTGGTGGTGGCGTAGTTCTGCATGATCGGCGTGATCACCGGCGTGTAGGTCGCCGACGTCGGCACGTACACCGGGCTGATCTTGATGCCCTTGCCGAGGGCGTCGTTGGCCCACTGCGCGGCGTTGGCGACGTCCACGGGCGCGTGCACGTTGTCGAACCCGCCGGGGCGGGCGTCGGTCACCAGCACGACGAACTTCGTCGCGTTCGACCGCCACGTGCCGTTGAAGTCCGCGTTCTGCGGGCGACCGGCCGCCGCCCGGTTGTTCACGACCGTGTTCAGGGCCTCGTCGGACGCCTCGGGCTCGCTGCCGCCGGCACCCGCGGCGAGCGTGTTGGTGACGTAGTTGACCACCGGCGCCGCGTTGCCGGGCGCGAGGTTCGTGTGGACGGTGACGTTGTCCTTGAACGTCACCAGGCCGAGCTGGTAGTCGCCGCCGGACGCGGTGACCACGTCGCCGATGATCGAGTTGATGCCGGTCTTCAGGTTGGCGATCGCGCCGCCCATGCTGCCGGTGTCGTCGAGGACGAACGCGACGTCGAGGGGACCGCACCTGGACGCGGCGGGCGCGGCCGGGGCGGGGGCGGGCGCGGCCGGGGCGGCGTTCGCGGGGGAGGTGAGCTGGACGGCGGAGACGGTCAACGCGGCGACCGCTAACAGGACGCCGCGTCTGCGGGAGGGACGCATCTGATCTCTTTCCGCTCGCACTGCCGGGCGCAGGGGCCCGGGCGCCCGGACACCGGTGTCCGGGCACGTCAAGCGGATGGTCGGGAGGTCCGCCGAGTACGTGCCGAGCGGAGCAACTTCCGGGCCGGGCGAGTGCGGCGAACGGAAGCCGCGCGTGCCAAGGTGGGGAGGTGGCCCACCAACCCGCTGAACAGCGCTACGACCGGATGACCTACCGCCGCTGCGGGCGCAGCGGGCTGAAGCTGCCCGCCGTGTCGCTCGGCCTGTGGCACAACTTCGGCGACGACCGCCCCCTGGAGAGCGGGCGCGCCATCGTGCGCCGGGCGTTCGACCTCGGCATCACGCACTTCGACCTGGCGAACAACTACGGGCCGCCCTACGGCAGCGCCGAGACCAACTTCGGCCGGGTACTCGCCGACGACCTGCGGCCGTACCGCGACGAGCTGGTGATCTCCACCAAGGCGGGCTACGACATGTGGCCCGGCCCGTACGGGAACTGGGGCTCGCGCAAGTACCTGCTGTCCTCGCTGGACCAGTCGCTGGGCCGGATGGGCCTCGACCACGTGGACGTCTTCTACTCGCACCGCTTCGACCCGGACACGCCGCTGGAGGAGACGGTCGGCGCGCTGGCGAGCGCCGTGCAGCAGGGCAAGGCGCTGTACGTCGGCGTCTCGTCGTACTCGGCGACCAGGACGCGCGAGGCGGCCGAGCTGCTGCGCGCGGCGGGCGTGCCGCTGCTGATCCACCAGCCGTCGTACTCGATGCTGAACCGGTGGGTCGAGCGCGAGCTGCTCGACGCGCTCGGCGAGCTGGGCGTGGGCTGCATCGCGTTCTCGCCGCTCGCCCAGGGGATGCTGACCGACAAGTACCTGGGCGGCGTGCCGGAGGGGTCGCGGGCGGCGCAGGGCAAGTCGCTGTCCGGCGACCTGCTGAGCGAGGCGAACCTGGCGCACGTGCGGGCGTTGAACGAGGTGGCCGTCGCGCGCGGGCAGTCCCTCGCCCAGCTGGCCCTGTCGTGGGCGCTGCGCGACGAGCGCGTCACGTCCGTCCTGGTCGGCGCGAGCAGCGTGGCCCAGCTGGAGGACAACGTCGCCGCCCTCGACGGCCCGCCGCTGACCGACGACGAGCTGGCCCGCATCGAGGAGCACGCCGTCGACGCGGGCATCGACCTGTGGGCCGAATCCTCGAACGCCGGCTGACCACCCACCCGAGAGTCCAACGCCCAGGCCCCGAGAGTCCAACGCCCAGGACCCCTGAGTTCTACGTTCAGGCCTCACACCGTTAGGCGCGAACGTAGAACTCAGAGGGCCTGGACGTACGACTCTCGGGGCCCGGAGGTTGGACTCTCGGGGTCTGAGCGTTGGACTCTCGCGGGTCAGCGGGGGAGGTGGACGGTGAAGGTGGTCGAGCCGGGGGTGCTGGTCAGCGTCACGGCGCCGCCGTGGGCGGCGACCAGGGAGTGGACCACGGCCAGGCCCAGGCCGCTGCCGCCGCGGTCGCGGGTGCGGGAGTCGTCGACCCGGTAGAAGCGGTCGAAGATGCGCGACTGGTCGGCCCGCGGGATGCCGGGGCCCGAGTCCGACACCCGGAGCACGACCGCGCGCGGCGTCGTGGAGACCGACAGCTGCACGGCGGTGCCCGGCGGCGTGTGCACGGCGGCGTTGGTGAGCAGGTTGTCCACCACCTGCCGCAGGCGCAGCGGGTCGAACGCGAGCGGCACCGGGTCGGGCGGCAGGGACAGGCTCAGCGGGTGGGCGGGGCGGGCCGCGCGGAACGCGTCCGCCGCCTCGCGCGCCAGCGCCGCCACGTCGCCGTCGGCCACCCGCAGCGGGGTCTCCACCTCGGCCGAGTCGAGCCGGGCGAGCAGCAGCAGGTCGTCCAGCAGCACGCTCATCCGCGCCGCCTCCGACCGCAGCTTCTCCAGGTGCGACTCCCGCTCGCCCGGCTCGTTGGCCGCCGCGTACCGGAACAGGTCGGCGTACCCGCGGATCGAGGTCAACGGGGTGCGCAGCTCGTGCGAGGCGTCCGCGATGAACCGCCGCAGCCGCTGCTCGGCGACCGTGCGCGCGGCCAGCGACGCGTCGATGTGCTCCAGCATCGTGTTGAACGCCGAGCGCAGCTCCTCCACCTCCGCGCCGCCGTCACCGCCCTCCGCGCGCACCGCGAGCCGCGCCGAGTCGGTCAGGTCGTGCGAGGTGATGTCGTGCGCGGTGCGCGCCATGTCGCTCAACGGCTGCAACCCGCGCCGCAGCACGGCCCGCCCGATCACCACGAACGCGATCAGCGCCAGCAGGAACGCCGCCACCTCCACCAGCACGAGCTGCCGCACGGTGGTCGTGATGTCGTTCATGGGGGCCGCGCTGACCATGACCACGCCGTCGGCGATCTGGCAGCCGCGCAGCCGGTACGCGCCCAGGCCGTCCAGGTACTCGGTCCCGTACGCGGGCTCCTCGCCGCCCACCACGCGCAGCGCCACGTCCGCGAACTCGGCGAGGTCGCCGGGCAGGCCCTCCGGGTTCACCGGCCGCGCCTGGCCGTCGCGCACCTCGAACAGCACCGAGTACCAGCCGTAGCCGGAACTCTTGAGGCCGTTGTTGCGGTCGTACTCCTTCTTCAGCGATATCTGCGTGCTGGTCATCTGGTCGTCCATGCGGCGGGCCAGGTACTCCTGCATGCTGGTGGCCATCACCGTGCCGACGACCGCGAACACGGCGAGCGCCAGCGCGCCCAGGCCCAGCGCGAGCCGGGTGCCCAGGCGGGTGCGCTTCCACCGCGAGCGCAGGGTCACTCCGCGGCTCTCCGCAGCACGTAGCCGACGCCGCGGACGGTGTGGATGAGCGGTTCGCCGCTGCCGTCGTCCAGCTTGCGCCGCAGGTGCGACACGACCAGCTCGACGACGTTCGACCGGCCGCCGAAGTCGTACTCCCACACGTGGTCGAGGATCTGCGCCTTCGTCAGCACGGCCGGCGAGCGGCGCATCAGGTAGCGCAGCAGCTCGTACTCGGTGGGCGTGAGCGTGACGAGCCGGCCGCCGCGCCGCACCTCGCGGGTGTCCTCGTCCAGGGCGAGGTCCGACACCTTCAGCACGGACCGCTTCCACGTCGGCCCCGTCGACCGCCGCAGCACGGCCCGCAGCCGGGCCATCAGCTCCTCCACCGAGAACGGCTTGACCAGGTAGTCGTCGCCGCCGCGGGTGAGGCCCGCCACGCGGTCCGCCGTGCCGTCGCGGGCGGTGAGGAACACCACGGGCACCATCGCGCCCGCCGACCGCAGCCGGTCGAGCACGGTGAACCCGTCCAGGTCGGGCAGCATCAGGTCGAGCACCACGATGTCCGGGTGGAAGTCGGCGGCCGTCGTGAGCGCCGCCTCGCCGCTGCCCGCCGTCGCCGCCTGCCACCCCTCGTACCGGGCGACCGTCGCCACCAGGTCGGCGATGTGGGGCTCGTCGTCCACCACGAGCAGTCGAACCGGGTTGCCCTTGTCCACGTGCCCATGGTGCGGCACCGCTACGCGGGCGGGCGAGGCGATCCGCCGCCGCCGGGCGGATCAACAGCGTTTCGACAGGTCCGCGACAGCCCGGGCTCAGCTTCCCGAAGCAGGCTCGACCGGGGGACCCCCGCCAGCGAGGAGCGTGCACGTGACGACGACCCAGTTCCCGGCACCGGCCGCCCCGGTCGCGCGCCCACCCGCCGTGCGGCCGGCGGTGGTGGCCCGCGCCGGCCTGTACGGCCTGCTGGCCGCGAACGCCGCCGCGGTGGCGGTGCTGTTCCTCCAGGCGGGCCTCGGCGTGAACGCGCTGATCGCCGTCGGCCGCCTGACCGGGCTGTGCGCGGCGCTGCTGATGGCGTTCCAGCTGCTGCTCGTGGCCCGGCTGCCGTGGCTGGACCGGCGCCTGGGCATGGACCGGCTCACGTCGTGGCACCGGTGGACCGGGTTCTCGCTGCTGTGGCTGCTCGTGGCCCACTTCGTGTTCGTCCTGCTCGGGTACGCGCAGGTCTCGGAGCTGCCGCCGCTCGACGAGCTGGTGCTCGTCACGACCACCGTCGAGGGCGTCCTGCGGGCGGTCGTGGCGCTGGTGCTGATCATGGTGGTGGGCGGGGTGTCGGCCCGGTTCGCGCGGCGGCGGATGGCCTACGAGACGTGGCACTTCATCCACCTCTACACCTACCTGGCCGTGGTGCTGGCGTTCTCGCACCAGGTCGCGGTGGGCACGACGTTCACCGCGTCGCCGTTCGCCACCGCCTACTGGTGGGGCGTGTGGGGCGTCGCGCTGGGCTCGGTGTTCCTGGGCCGGCTCGTGCTGCCGCTGTGGCGCAACCTGCGGCACCGGCTGCGCGTCGAGGCCGTCGTGCCCGAGTCCGACGACGTCGTCTCGATCTACGTCACCGGCCGCGACCTGCACGGGCTGCCCGCGCGGGCGGGCCAGTTCTTCCTCTGGCGGTTCCTGGTCAAGGGCCGCTGGTGGCAGGCGAACCCGTTCTCGCTGTCGGCCATGCCCGATGGCCGGACGCTGCGGCTGACCGCCAAGGCCCTCGGGGACGGCAGCGCGTCGCTGCGGGCGCTGCGGCCGGGCACGCGGGTGTTCGCGGAGGGGCCGTACGGCGCGTTCACCGCGCTGCACCGCACGAAGCGGAACACGCTGCTCGTCGCGGGCGGCGTCGGCGTCACGCCGGTGCGGGCGCTGCTGGAGGAGCTGGACGGGCACGTCGTCGTGGTCTACCGCGTGTCCAGGCCGCAGGACGCCGTGCTGCTGCACGAGCTGCGCGGCCTCGCCCACGCCCGCGGCGCGGTGCTGCACGTCGTGACCGGGCCGTCGAACGCCCCCACGCCGTACGGGCCGCCGCTCGGGCCGGGTGCCATCGGCAGCGCCGTGCCGGACGTGCGCGACCGGGACGTGTTCGTGTGCGGCCCGCCCGGGATGACGAGTGCCGTGCTCCGGACCATGCGCGAACTGGGCGTGCCGAAGAACCAGGTGCACGCCGAGCGCTTCAGCCTGGCGAGTTGAGGGAGAACGACGTGAAACGAGCCGTGCCCGTCCTGCTGCTGACCGCGGCCGGCCTGGTCCCGCTGTGGCGGTTCGAGCCGCAGCCGCAGACCGTGACCGCGGTCGAGGCGACCACCGGGGCCCCGGCGCCCGCGGCGACCGGCGCGCCGCCGCCGTCGTCGTCGTCGTCCGGGGCCGACCCCACCGCGCAGGAGCCCGCACCCGCGAACGCCGTGCAGACCGTGGACGGTGCGCTGATCGGCACCCGGCACGGGGACGTGCAGGTCAGGGTGGTCTTCGAGGGCGACCGGATCACCTCGGTGACGATGCTCCAGCAGCCCGACAGCGCGCCGACGAAGAAGGCCGTGCCGATCCTGGTGCGGGAGGCGCTGACCGCGCAGAGCGCCGACGTGGACACCGTGTCCGGCGCGACCACGACCAGCGAGGCGTACGCGCGGTCCCTCCAGGCCGCCATCGACGCGAAGGACTGAGCCGTGCGCCGCGTGGAGCACGTCATGGGCCTGCCGGTCTCGGTCGACCTGCGCGACGGGGACCCCGCCGCCGTCGAGCGGGCGTTCGCCTGGCTGCGCGAGGTCGACGCGAGGTTCAGCCCGTTCCGGCCGGACAGCGAGGTGTGCCGGCTGGACCGGGGCGAGCTCGACCCGGCCGGGGTCAGCGACGACCTGGCCCACGTGCTGGACCTGTGCGCGCACTACGAGCGGGCCACCGGCGGCGCGTTCAGCGCCCGCGTCCCCGGCCGGCCCCTCGACCCGTGCGCCGTGGTCAAGGGCTGGGCCGTGCAGCGGGCCGCCGACCTGCTCACCGGCGCGGGCGCGACCCGCCTCGTGGTCAACGCGGGCGGCGACGTCGCCACCGCGGGCGGCCCGTGGCGCGTCGGCCTGCGCCACCCCCTCGACCCCACCGCCCTCAGCGCCGTCCTCACCGTCACCGACCGCGCCGTCGCCACCTCCGCCCGCTACGAGCGGGGCGACCACGTCCTCGACGCCCGCACCGGCCGCCCGGTCGTGGACCTGCTCAGCCTGACCGTCGTGGCCCCCGACCTCACCACGGCCGACGCCACCGCCACGGCGGCCTTCGCGATGGGCGCGGAGGGCGTCGAGTGGGCCGCCGCCCAACCGGGCTGCGAGGTCCACGCGGTCGACGCCGCCCACCGCGTGCACCGCACGCCCGGCCTGCCGGTGGCCACCTGACGATCCCGGCACGTGGGCCGCCTGTCACCGGCCGCATGCGCCCTGCTACGGTTCCGCCACGGGTTTTCCCGCTCCACGGCAGGTCAGCCGGGTTTCGCGCTCGGGGCGTGCCCCAGTGCAGACCGCGTGGAGAGCCGGCCTCGGTCGCACGCATTCGGGAACGTGCGTGCCGAGGCCGGCTTTTTCCCGTTACCGGTACCTGCTGTGGTCGAAGTCCTGGCCCGTCACCGAGCGACCCAGGTCCGAGCCCAGCTGGGTGAGCAGGTCCACCAGTTCCAGCCCGGCCAGCCAGTCGCGCGGCAGGGCGGCGGTGCCGTGCAGCGCGCCCAGGACGTTGCCGGTCAGCGCGGCCGTCGCGTCGCTGCCGCCGGAGTGGTTGGCCGCCGCGCGCAGCGCGTCCACGAACTGCGACCGCTTCGGGTACACGAGCACCGTGTGCACGGCGATGGCCAGCGCCTCGGGCCCGGTCCAGCCGCTGCCCAGCCGGTCGACGCGCACCGACTCGAAGCCGAGCGCCCGGTGCTCCTCGGCGAACACCACGGCCCGGTTGAGCGTGTTCGCGGTGTACGGGTCGTCGCGCAGCACCCGGCCGATGACCTGGTCCACGGCCTCCCGGAACGGCCGCCCGCGCACCGCGAGCAGGTGGATGAGCAGCGCGAACGCCCCGCCGGACACCCAGCCGCCGGTGCCGCCGTGGGTGAGCGCGGCGAACCGGCAGCCCAGGTCGTAGGCGATCTCGGCGCTCGGCGCGAACCCGGCGGGCGCGGTGCGGGTCACGCCGTTGCAGCCGGACGACTCGTTGTGCGGCTGCTCCGGGGTGGGCGGCGTGTCGGCGGCCAGCGCGCGCAGGCACGTCAGGCCCGGCGACCGGCTGGAGTACAGCCGCTCGTCGCCGATCAGGCCGGTCGTGCCGGGCTCGGGCGCGGCGAACTGCTGGGTCAGCAGCCACCGGCGGTAGCTGTGCCACACGGTCTCGATCGGTTCCCACTCGCCGGTGGCCTGCCCGTGCACCCACGCCCGCAGGTAGCCGTCCGCCGTGAACAGCGTCAGCTGGGTGTCGTCGGTGACCAGGGCCGGTCGCGGCGGTGCGAGCACGCCCTCCGGCCCGTGGTCGCGCTGGATGTCCGTCCACCCCAGGTACTGGACGGGCGCGCCCAGCGCGTCGCCCAGCGCCCCGCCCAACAGGCAGGCGGCGCCCCGGTCGACCACGGCCATCGCCTCGCGCGGCACTTGCCCTCCTGCACTCGCCCGGAACCCGGCCGGAGGCCGGGACTGTCGGGGCCAGAACCCTAGCCGTCGCGTCGCCGCCCGGTCATGGGAGCACGCTGGTTGAGCATGCAACATCTACTCGCAGGTATCCACCGGGCCCCTTGGTGCACCTGATCCAGTGACCGGGTCGTGAGCCAGTGGCGATGAACGCGGGGCGGGGGAGGGGCATGGCCGACCGGAGCAGGAACGGGCTGGAGTTCGGTGTCCTCGGACCGTTGCAGGTGCTCGCGGACGGCCGGCCGCTCGTCATCGGCCGCAAGGGGATGCGGGGCCTGCTGGCGATGCTGGTGCTGGAGGCCAACCGGGTCGTCACGATCGACGAGATCGTGGACAGCCTGTGGGTGGACGACCCGCCGGCCACCGCGAGGACGATCGTGCACGGGTACGTGTCGCGGCTGCGGCGGATGCTGGAGCAGGCCGACCCGGCCGGGTCCGCGCGCATCCTGACCACCCCGCCCGGCTACCAGCTCGCGGTGGACCCGTGGCGGCTGGACTTCCACCGGGCGCGGCAGCTCGTGTCGTCCGCGCGGGGCAAGCCGGCGGCGATCCGGGCGCAGCTGCTGCGCGAGTCGCTCGGGCTGTGGCGGGGGCAGGTGCTGGCGGACGTGCCGGGCGAGCCGATCACCACGGACCTGGAGGAGCTGCGGCTGGCCGCGCTGGAGGAGCGCGTCGAGGCCGAGCTGGAGCTGGGGCGGCACCTGGAGCTGGTGGGGGAGCTGCGGCAGCTGGTGACCGAGCACCCGTTCCGGGAGCGGCTGGTCGGGCACATGGTGCGGGCGCTGTACCGGTCGGGGCAGCGGGCCGACGCGCTGGAGGCGTACCAGCGGTTCCACCGGCGCGTGGTGGACGAGCTGGGCATCGACCCCGGTCCCGGCCTGCGGGTGCTGCACGAGCAGGTGCTGCGCGACGACCCGGCGCTCAGCTCGCCCGGCGTCGCCGAGCAGGTCGTGCCGCCGCGCGCCGGCGTGGTCGTGCCGGCCCAGCTGCCCGCCGCGGCCAGCGGGTTCGTCGGCCGCGACGAGGAGCTGGCCTGGCTGGACCGGCTGTGCGACTCGCGGAACCCGGCGGCGACCACGATCGTGGTCGTCAACGGCGCGCCGGGCATCGGCAAGAGCGAGCTGGCCGTCACGTGGGGGCACCGGCGGGCCGAGCAGTTCCCCGACGGGCTGCTGTTCGCCCCGCTCAACGGGTTCGCGCCGGACCGGGAGCCGGTGGAGCCGCCGGAGGTGCTGGCCCGGTTCCTGCTGGCGCTGGGCGTGCCCGCGGACGGCGTGCCGCGCGACCTGGACGACCGGGTCGGCCTGTACCGGTCGGTGCTGGCCCGGCGGCGCGTGCTGGTGGTGCTGGACGACGCGTGGGACCCGGAGCACGTGCGGATGCTGCTGCCGCCGGGCGCGGGCTCCGTGGTGCTGGTGACGTCGCGCCGCCGGCTGGAGTCCCTGGTCGTCAGCAACGGCGCGCGGATGCTGACGCTGGACACGCTGTCCGAGGACGAGTCGGTGCGGCTGGTGGACGAGGTGGTCGGCAAGCCGCTGTCGGACCAGGAGCCGGTGGCCACCCGGATGCTGGTCGAGCTGTGCGGGAACCTGCCGCTGGCGCTGCGGATCGCCGCCGCCAAGCTCGTGTTCAGCCCGGAGTGGACGGTCGAGGACCTGGTGGCGCGGCTCGCCGACGACGACTCCCGGCTGCGCGCCCTGGACCTGGCCGACACCGGTGTCGGCGTGGGCCGCGCGCTGGCGGTGTCGTACCGCAACCTGCCGCCGGAGCTGGCCGAGACCTTCCGCGCCGCCGGGCTGGTGCCGGGCCGCTGGGTGAGCCCGCACGCCGTCGCCGCCGTGTGCGGCATCGACCTGGGCACCGCCGCCGGGCGGCTGGCCGACCTCGCCGACGCGCACCTCGTCGTGGAGCAGTGGCGGGGCGGGTTCGTGCTGCACGACCTGGTGCGCCTCTACGCCCGCGAGGTGCTGGGGAAGGACGACCGGCACGGCGCCCTGCGCCGCCTGCTGGAGCACTACCTGGCGGCCTGCGACCACGCGCGGCGGCTCATCCGGCCGGTGTCGGACGGGCTGGAGTTCACCGGCCCCACGGCGGCGCGGCCCGCCACCGCGGCGCAGGCGCTGTCGTGGTTCGACAAGGAGTGGGCCAACCTCACCGCGCTGGTGCACGCCGGCGCCGAGGCGGGCCTGCACGACCACGTGTGGCGGCTCGTGCGGCTCGTGCACACCTACTGCGTGACCAGGCTCGTCGGCCGCGAGTGGCACGCCGTCGCCGAGTTCGGCCTGGCCTCGGCGCGGGTGGTGGGCGACCGGCGCGGCGAGCTGCTCGTGCTGCACGCCACGCAGGACGTCGACAGCCGCACCGGGTCGTTGCGCGGCAGCCTGGAGCGGGCCCGGTTCGCGCACCGCCTCGCCGCCGAGCTGGGCGAACCCCGCTACCTGGTGATGACGCTGGACAAGCTGGCGCTCGCGCTGCGCGCGGAGGGGCGCGACGCGGAGGCCCTGGCGCACCACCGGGAGGCCGTGGAGATCGCCCGCCGCGAGGGCGACGCGATCAGCGAGGCCACCGTGCTCAACAACCTCGCGCAGACCGAGCAGCGCCTGGGGCAGCGGGAGACCGCGGCCCGGCACCAGGTCCAGGCCGTGGAGCTGTACCACCGCAACGGCGACGAGCGCGCCTACGCGGTCGCGGTGAACAACCTGGCCGAGCTGTACGCCGAGCTGGAGCTGCTCGACGAAGCCGAGGAGCACGCCCGGCAGGGCGTCGAGCTGGCGCACGGCGGGTCCATGCAGTTCGAGGAGGCGTTCGGCCGGCAGGTGCTCGGGTCCGTGCTCGCCAGGCGGGGCGAACGCGTCGCGGCGCAAGCGGAGCTGGCGGAATCGCTTCGGCTGTTCGAACGGCTCGGCTCCCCGCGCGCGACGTTGGTCCGAACGGCCCTTGAAGCGGTGACCACCGGGGTTTAGCCACCGTTTAGCACGATGGGGCCGGATCGTGGGAACTTTGAACAGCGCTGATCACCAGTGGTGCGTCGGCGCGGGGTGGCGCTGGGGAGGGGGAACCCAGGGGGGACGGCCACCTCACCCGGTCGGGGCGGCGTTCGGGGGAGAGCGCCGGCCCGGCCGGGGCCCTTCAGCGGTGGCCGGTGCCGGATTCCGGGGGCCGGATTCCGGGGGCCGGGCTCCGCGTGCCGGGCTCCGCGTGCCGGGCTCCGGCGGTGGGTGCCGGGCCTCAGCGGTGGTCGGTGCTGAACGACGTCAGCTCGGGCCGCTTCGGGGCCAGGCCGTCGCCCATCGACTCACCGCGCAGCTGGCGCCCGATCCACGGCACCACGTGCTCCCGCGCCCACTTCAGGTCGTGCCGGCGCTGGGTCATCCAGTGCTCGTCCGCCGGCGGCGGCCACGGGGTGTTCCACCTGTCCTCGGGCGTGAGGCCCAGCACCTCGGCGGCCCGCAGGGCGACCCGGCGGTGGCCCTCGGCGGACAGGTGCAGGCGGTCCCCGCTCCACGCGCGCCGGTCCTGCAGGACGGTCATCGACCACAGGTCGACCACCTTGCAGTGGTACCGCTCCGCCACCGACCACAGGTGGCTGTTGTAGATCGCGACCTTGCCGCGCAGCGAGCGCAGCAGCGGGGTGTGCTTGGTGTCGAAGCCGGTGAAGACGAGCACCTCGGCGCCCGCGGCGCGCAGGTCGGCCACCGCGATCTCGTAGACCTCGGCCACCGCGTCCGGGTCGCTGCCGGGCACCATGATGTCGTTGCCGCCGCCGCAGAACGTCACCAGCTTCGGCTTGAGCGCCACCGCGAGCGGGATCTGCTCGTCGACGATCTCCTGGAGCACCTTGCCCCGGATCGCGAGGTTGGCGTAGCGGAAACCCCGCTGCTGCACGGAGATCATCGCGGCCAGGCGGTCCGCCCAGCCCACGTACGTGCCGTTGGGCCCGGGGTCGTCCATGCCCTCGGTGAAGCTGTCGCCCACGGCGACCAGGCTGTCGAGTTCGCGCATCGTGCCTCCCCTCCGCGCGGCACCCCCACGGCCGCGCGCACGACAGCATGCAACGCCATCTCGGTCCCACGCCACCGGCTATCGGTGACGCTGTCACCGAAGTGTCACCCAATGGTGTTAATCAGTGTCGACATTGGGTGATTCACCAGGTTCAGGACCCTTCGGGTGCGTCGCAGATCACGCCGCCCGCCGGACAGCCCAGCGGGCCAGCCGGCCGGACGGCGGGCCGCGTGGCGGGCCGCTCAGCCGCCGGCCGCCAGGTCCGCCGACGCCCCGTACGCGGCGCGCAACCGCGGTTCGGCGCCCGGCTCGGCGCCCAGCGCGTCCAGGCCGAGCAACGCCGCCCCGACGACCGGCGGCACGTCGACCACGCGCACGCGCGCCGCCGGTGCGGCAACCCGGAGCCGCTCGTCGACCGCGTCCACCACCTGGCCGCCGGTGCCGGTGAGCACCCCGCCGCCGAGCACCACGTCCACCGGCTCGTCCAGCAGCCCGAGCCTGGTCAGCGACACCCGGGCCAGCAGCACGACCTCCTCCACGAGCCGGTCCACCACCGACCGGGCCACCGGGTCGCCGGCCGCCGCCACCCCGAACAGCAGCGGGCACAGCGCGTGCGGGTCGAACTCGACCCGCCGGAGGTGCAGCGCCTCCACCACCTCGGCCAGCGTCGCCGTCCCGTAGTGCGCGAGCAGCGCGCCCACCAGCGCGGTCGGCTCGCCGCGGCCGTCCTCGGCGCGCACCGCGTGCCACAGCGCCTCGGACCCGAGGTGGCCGCCGCCGCCCCAGTCGCCGGAGATGTGGCCCAGCGCGGGGAACCGGTGCGTGCGGCCGTCCGGCGCGACCGCCACGCAGTTGATGCCCGCCCCGCACACCACGGCCACGCCGACGCCGTCCGCCGTGCCCGCCCGCAGCAGCGCGAACGTGTCGTTGCCGACGACCACGCTGCCCGACCAGCCGCGCGCCGCGATGGCCTCGCGCAGGTCGTCCTCCTCCTGGGGCAGGTCGGCCCCGGCCAGGTAGGCGGCGGTGTGCGCGGCGATCGGCCCGTCCGGCGGCAGCCCCGCCCTGCGGGCCGCCTCGCGGGCCAGGCCCTCGAACACCTCCAGGCTGCGCTCCAGGCCGACGTTCTGCGGCGACGCGCCGGGGCCGCGCACCTGTGCGAGCACCCGGCCGGTCACGTCGACGAGGGCCATGGCCGTCTTGCTGTTCCCGCCGTCGACGGCGAGCACCCGGTCCGTCACCGCGCCCCGCCCCGCGCCCACGGCAGGAAGTCGGCGTTGCGCGCGACCAGCTCGTCGGCGAGCCGGTCGGCCAGGGCGTGCTGCCCGACCAGCGGGTGCGCCAGCAGCGCGTCGGCCACCCGGTCCCGCCCGCCGCGCAGCGCCGCGTCCAGGGCGAGGTGCTCGTACGCGGTGACGTGCGCGATCAGCCCCGCGAACGCCGCAGGCACGGGCGGCACGGGCAGCGGCACGGCGCCGTCGCCGTCGACCGAGGCCGGCACCTCCACCACCGCGTCGTCCGGCAGGAACGGCAGCGCGCCGCCGTTGCGCGCGTTCACCACGTGCCGCTCCGGCGCCCCGCCGCCGGTGAGGGCGTGCACCAGCTGCACGGCCGCCTCCGAGTAGTACGCGCCGCCCCGCCGGGACAGCTGCTCCGGCTTGGTCACCACGGCCGGGTCGCGGTAGAGGGCCAGCAGCTCCTCCTCCACGCCCGCCACCACCTCGGCGCGCGGCGGCCCGGTGCGCTGCTCCCGCACGACCTCGTCGTGCTCGTAGAAGTACTTCAGGTAGTACGAGGGCACCGCGCCCAGCCGGCGCAGCAGCGACCCGGGCAGCCCGACGTGCGCGCCGAGGGCGTCGGCGTGGTCGGCGAGCAGGCCGGGCAGCCGGTCGACGCCGTCCACGAGCACGCCGGTCTCCCAGCTGAGGTGGTTGAGGCCGACGTGCTCCAGCCGCACCGAGCCCGGCGGCACGCCGAGCAGGCCGGCCGTCCACCGCTGGAACGTGATGGCCACGTTGCACAGCCCCACCGCGCGGTGCCCGGCCCGCAGCAGCGCCCTGGTCACGATGCCGACGGGGTTGGTGAAGTCCACGATCCACGCGCCGTCGCCGGCGACCCGGCGCACCCGGTCGGCGATGTCGAGCACCACCGGCACGGTCCGCAGCGCCTTGGCCAGCCCGCCCGCGCCGGTCGTCTCCTGCCCGACGCAGTCGCAGACCAGCGGGAACGTCTCGTCGGACGCCCGCGTCGCCTGCCCGCCGACCCGAAGCTGGAGCAGCACGGCCGACGCGCCGTCCGCGCCGCGCTCCAGGTCGGTGGTCGTGGTGACCTCCGCGGGGTGCCCGGCGTGCGCCAGGAGCCGCCGCGAGAACGCGCCGACGACCTCCAGCCGCGACTCGTCCGGGTCGACGAGCACGATCTCGTCCACGGCGAGGTCGGCCCGCCGTCCCGCGATGCCGTCGACCAACTCGGGCGTGTAAGTGGACCCGCCCCCGACAACGGTGAGTTTCACCCTGTGGCTCCAGTGAAGGTGATGCCCCGGACGAAGGAGCGCTGCGCGAACGCGAACAGCACGATCGCCGGGAGCATGATGAGCAGCGTGACGGCCATCGCCAGGTTCCACTGCACGTGGTGCACGCCCTTGAACGAGGACAGCGCCAGCGACAGGGTCCACCGGTCGGGCACCTCGCTCGTGTAGAGCAGCGGTCCGAAGTAGTCGTTCCACGTGGAGAGGAAGCAGAACAGCGCGGTGGCCGCGATGCCGGGGCGCGCCATCGGCACGACGACCCGCAGCAGCGCCTGGAACTCCGAGCACCCGTCCACCCGCGCCGCGTCCACGCAGGACTGCGGGATCGTGAGCAGGAACTGGCGCAGCAGGAAGACGGAGAACGCGTCGAACAGGAAGTACGGCAGGATCAGCGGCCACAGCGAGCCGGTGAGGCCCAGGCCCGACCACGTGTCGTACAGCGGCACGGCGACGACCTGCGGCGGGAGCACCATCGCGCCCACCACGAGCAGGAACGCGGCGTTGCGGCCCCGCCAGCGCAGCCTGGCCAGCGCGTAGGCCGCCGGGATCGAGGACAGCAGCATCCCGGCCGTGGCCAGCAGCGAGTACAGCAGGCTGTTGCCCAGGTACACCAGCAGCGGCGCCTCGTCGAAGACCGCGGCGAAGTTGCCCCAGTGCCACTCGCGCGGCCACAGGTCCGCGGTGAACGCCTGGTCGTCCGACATCACGGCGGTGAGGAGCACGAACACGACGGGCAGCGCGAACATCAGCCCCAGGGCCAGCCCCAGGCTGTGCACGGCGATCCGGTCGAGCGCGCCGCGCCGGTTCCGGGGAGGACGCGCGTCGAGCGCGGTGGTCGTCACGCGCCCCGCCCCCCTTCCTCGTGGTGGGACGCCGTGCGCAGCCGCTGCACGAGCAGGGCGGTGGCCGCGAACGACACGACGAACAGGACGGTCGCCATCGCCGCCGCGTAGCCCATGTCGAAGTACCGGAAGCCCTGCGCGTAGAGCCACACGGGGAACGTCAGCGTCGAGTTCTCCGGGAAACCCAGGTCCTTCGTGCTGCCGGTGACGTCGGCCGAGCCGCTGGCCGCCGAGCCCGCGACGACGGCCTGGGTGAACAGCTGGAGCGCCACGACGATCGAGTTGACCACGCCGAACACCAGCACCGGCGAGATCGTCGGCAGCGTGACGTGCCACCACCGGCTCAGCGGGCCCGCACCGTCCAGCTCGGCCGCCTCGTGCTGCTCCCGCGGCACGGCCAGGATCGCCGCCAGCATGATGATCATCAGGTCGCCGGACACCCACAGCACCACCGCGGCGATGGCGGGCTTCGACCACGCCGGGTCGGCGAACCACAGCGGGCCCTCGATCCCGAACCAGCCGAGGGCGGTGTCCACCGGCCCGTCGTTGGGTCGCATGACCAGGAAGAACACCAGCGTGGCGGCCACCGGCGGGGTGAGCGAGGGCAGGTAGCACAGGGTGCGCACCAGGCCGACGCCCGACCGGAGCCGCGCGACCACCGACGCGACGCCCAGCGCGAACGCCACGCGGGCGACCGTGAGCACGACCACGAACCACAGGGTGTTGCGCACCGCCGTGTGGAACAGCTCGTCGGAGAACATGTACGCGTAGTTCTCCAGCCCGGTCCACTCGGGCGGGTTGATCAGGTCGTACCGGGTGAACGAGAACGCGATCGTGGCGACCAGCGGGTAGCCGAAGAACAGCAGGAAGCCCAGGCCGGCCGGGGCCGTGAACGCCAGGACGGTCAGCCGGTGGCGGGACCGGGCGCGGGACCGCCCCGGCGAGGGGGCGGTGCGCGCCGCGTCCGCGCGGTCGAGCGCGGCCGTCACCGGCCGGACTTCGCGATCTGCTCGTCGATGCGCCGGTCCACTTCCCGCAGCCCGCCCATCAGGTCGGTGACCTCGCCCGCCTGCCACGAGGTGGCGAAGTCGCCGACCGCCTTGACGTGCGCGTCGCCGATGGGCGTCACCGGGTTGCCCTGGAGCCTGCCGGACCTGGCGAGGTCGACGAACGTCCTGAAGTCCTCGTCCACCTCCAGCCGGGGGTCGTCGAGCGCGGCCTTGGTGCTGGGGATGTTCTTGATGCCGTTGGCCAGCTCCACGACGGTCCCGGTGTCGAGCGACAGGTGCTTGATCAGCTCCCACGCCGCGCCGGGGTTCGCCGCGCCCTTGGGGATGCCCATGATCGTGCCGGTGGTGAAGCCGACGCCGTACAGCGCCGGCGTGGCCGTCGGGAACGGCGCGGTGCCGAAGTCCAGGTCGGGCTCCTGGTCCGCGAGGAACGCGGTGCGGTACTCGCCGTCCACCATCATGGCGATCCTGCGCCGGTGGAACGCGTGGTCGGTGGAGTACTCCTGGCCGAGCCCGGCGCGGAACCGCTCCAGCTCGTCGTGGCCGTAGAAGTCGACCAGCTCCTTCTGGAACTCCAGCATCGCGGCCCACTCGGGGCTCGCCAGGCCGGACCGGCCGTCCGGGGTCTCCCACCTCGCGCCGAAGTGCGGCGCCCAGATCGGCGGGCGGTTGGCGTAGAACATCATCGTGGGCAGGAAGCCCGCCACCTCGATCGACCCGTCCGGGGCCTTCCTGGTGGTGCGCTTGGCGAAGTCGAGCAGCTCGGCCGTGGTCCTCGGCGGCGCGGTGATGCCGGCCTCGGCGAGCATGTCCTCGTTGTAGTACAGGCCGTACACGTCGCTGAGCAGCGGCATCGCGCAGCGGTTGCCCTTGTGCTCGGTGTAGGAGCGCACCGCGTCGGTGATCCGCGACAGGTCCACGCCGTCCCGCTCGACGTAGGGCTTCAGCTCCTGGAACGAGCCGGACGAGCAGAACCGGCCGATGTTGTCCGTGGTGAACGACAGCGCGACGTCCGGCGGGTTGCCGCCGCGGATGCCCGCGGTGATCTTGTCGTCGTCCTGGCTGCCCTCGTGCCTGATCCGCGCGTTCGGGAACTTCCCCTTGAAGCTCTCCAGGGCCTTGGTGACCTCGTCCCGCTCACGGCCGGAGTAGTTGCTCCAGACGGTCAACGAGAACTCCTCGTCGGCGCCGGGGGCCGCCGCCGGCCCGGACTGCCCGGTGTCCCTGCCGGAGCCTGCCGCGCAGGCGGTCAGGAAGACCGCCGCGGCCACGCACAGCGACGTCGCGCGGTGTGGCTTGCGCATGTGCTCTCCTTCGTCTCAACGTGCGGGAGGGGACGTCGACGCGCTCCGCTCCTGGTCGTGCCGGCGCGGTGCGCGGAAGGGTTCGGTCGTGGCGGCGGGCAGGCCGAACACCTGTTCCCGGGCGACCGACAGCGCGGAGTGCAGTGCGCCGGAGCGCACCGGTTTCCCGGTCACCAGGGCGAGCTGGACGGGGGTGCGGGGCACCACCAGGCGGCGCAGTTCGGCGGCGACGAGGTCGGCCAGCACCGTGCCGCCGGCCTGTGCGACGTCACCGGCGAGCAGCACCAGTTCGGGGTCGAGCACGGCGACGACGTTGGCGACGCCGGTGGCGACGCGGCGGGCGAGGTCCACCAGGAACTCGCGGCCCGCCGGTCCCTCGCCGAGGGCCTTCGTCACCGCGGCCAGGCCGGTGCGCGCGGACACGCCGTGCGCGCGGGCCAGGCGGGCGGTGGCGGCGCTGTCCAGCAGGTCGCCGTAGCGGACGCCGGTGCGCTCGGTGCCGGTGTCGGCGTGCGCCGCGTCGGGCACGCGCAGCGCGTCGATCTCGCCCGCGCCGCCCGTGGCGCCGCGCAGCAGCACGCCGTTGACGACGACCGCCGCGCCCACCGCGTCCGCGGGCCACAGCAGCACGAAGTCCTTCACGCCGACCGCGCGGCCCGCGATCATCTCCTCCAGGGCCACCAGGTTCACGTCGTTCTCGACGGTGACGGTGGTGCCGAGCAGGGCGCCCAGCTCCTCGGGGACGTCCCGGTCGTTCCAGTCGGGCATGTGCGGGGCGTAGTTGAGCCGGCCGGTGCCCGGGTCGACCGCGCCGGGGCTGCCGACGACCACGTGGTGCAGGGCGTCGGTGGTCAGCCCGGCCTGCGCGGCGGCCTTGGTGACCGCGGCGCGGAACGCCTCGGTCACGCCGGTGCGCGGCATGGGCGCGCGGTGCTCGGTGAGGGTGGCGCCGGAGATGTCGGCGACCGCGATGTCGAGGGAGTCCGGCGTCAGGTCCACCGCGGCGACGTGGGCCAGCGCGCCGTTGACCGTCCACAGCTGCGCGCGCGGACCGCGCCCGCCGCCGCGCAGCCCGTTGCGCAGCACCGTGCCCTCCGCCTCCAGGCGGGTCAGCAGCTGGGCGGTGGCCGGCTTGGAGAGACCGATGATCGCCTCCAGCTCCGACCGGGTCAGCGGACCGTTGCGCAACAGCGCCTCGATGGCGGCGCGGTCGTTGATCTCGCGCAGCAGCCTCGGGCTCCCGGCTCGCATCGACACTCCTGTCTGTTAACTTTCCAGACTATTTCGTGCGACGGTAGTGACGAGGACCACGCGCGGTCAATGGCCCGAGACGGGTCCGTTACGCGGGTGGGTTGGCCGGGTTAGGCAGCCCTAAGGCACCCTGGAACCATGACCGACACCCGCCAGGAGTCGCTGGCCCACCTGCTGGGCGGACGCGGCGGCGCCCTGGACGCCTCGCTGCCGCCGCTGGCGTTCGCGCTCGGGTGGCTGCTCGGCGGGCGCTCCATCGCGGTGGGCGCGGGCGCGGCCGTGGTGTGCGGCCTGGTCGTCGGCATCGCGCGCGTGGTGCGCGGCAGCCGGCCCGGCGCCCTGCTGGTGTCGGTGGGCTTCGTCGTGCTCGCGGCCTACGTCGCCCTGCGCACCGGCCGCCCCGAGGACTTCTTCCTGCTCCAGATCTTCCTCAACGCCGCGTCCGCCCTGCTGTGGGCGGCCTCGATCGTGGTCCGCTGGCCGCTGCTCGGCGTCGTCGTGGGCCTGGCGACCGGGCAGCGGTTCCGCTGGCGGCGCGACCCGGACCTGCTGCGCGCCTACCGCGTCGCCTCCTGGCCGTGGGTGGGCCAGTACCTCCTGCGCGTGGTCGTCTTCGGCGCGCTGTGGCTCGCCGGCCAGGTCGTGCTGCTGGGCGTCATGCGGGTCGCGCTGACCTGGCCGTTGCAGGTCGCCTGCATCGCCCTGTCGTGGTGGGTGCTGCGCCGCGCCCTGCCCGACGACCACCCCGGCCTGCGCCACCCCCGCGTCCCCGACTAGGCCGTGTCCGCGATCAGCTCCACGTGGGCGCGCTGGACCCGTTCCGGCAGCTCGCCCGGGGCGAACCAGCGGGCCTCCAGGATCTCGAACGGGTCCACCCGCAGGGTGCCGCCGACCAGCACGGCCTCGTAGGCGACCTCGACGCGCAGCCGGTAGCCGCTGGTCAGCCGGACCAGGCGGCCGACCTCGACGTCCAGCCCGGTCTCCTCCTTCACCTCGCGGACCACGGTGCCGGTGAACTCCTCGCCGCGCACCGCGAACCCCGTCGGCAGGCCCCACTGGCGGTCCTCGGGCCACATCCGGTGGCGCAGCAGCAGCACGCGCCCCTCGCCGTCGCGGACGACGCCCGTCACGCCCACCATGAACTTCGCGCGCGTCAGCCACAGCACGCGCCACTGGACCGGACCGCGGAGCGACTTCCACAGCCGGGCGACGAATCGGTGCACGCCGGGGATCATGCCCGGTTCACGCGGGGCGCGGCGCGCCGTCCCCCACGACCTCGACCGCCGCCAGCCACGCCGCGCCCGCCGCGCCCTCGCCCGCCGGCAGCACCGGGGCCGCGCAGCGCGCCGCCAGCTCCCGCCGGAGCCGCGCGCCCAGCGGCGGCGCGTGCACTAGGCCGCCCATCAGCACGATCGGCGTGGTGTCGCCGGGCCGCCTGGTCGACGCGGCGAGGTCGACCAGCAGCCGCACCGCCTCGTCCACGATGCCCGACGCCACCGGTGACGTGGTCGCGTGCTCGGTGACCAGCGGCGCGTAGCGGGCCAGCTCGACCGGCGCGGACGCGTTCGCGGCGGTGATGAGCCGCCGCCACCGGTCGCGCGGCGCGCCGTCGGGCACCCCGGCCCGGCGCAGCACGGCGGTGGTGAACGCGTCCGGGGCGGAGCTGTCCGAAGTGGACGTGTCGGGGGTGGACGTGCCGGGGGTGGACGTGCCGGGGGTGGACGTGCCGGGTGCGGGCGCGCGACCGTCGAGCCCGGCGCGCTCCAGCGCCACCAGCGCGGCGCGCACCGCCTCCCGGCCCAGCCAGAACGCCGACCCCTCGTCCCCGAGCAGCCAGCCGTGGCCGCCCGCGGTGGACACCAGCCCGTGGCCCTCGACCCGCGCCGCGATCGACCCCGTGCCCGCCACCAGGACGGTGCCGTCCGGCGACGCCGAGCCCGACGCGAACGCCGCCTCGCAGTCCGTGACCACCCGCATCGGGCAGCGCAGGCCCGCGCCCGCCCAGGCCGCCTCGAACAGCGCCGCCACGGCCGGTTCGGTCAGCTTGCTCGACCCGGCCATGCCCAGCACGCCCGCCTCGACCTTGCCCGCGTCCAGCCCGTCGAGCGCCGCGGCGAGGGCCTGGCCGACGTGCGCGGCGGCCACCTCCGGCGGGTGGGAGTTCGGGTTCGCGCCGCCGCCCACCCCCGCGCCGAGCCGCGTGCCGTCCAGGTCGAGGACCAGCGCCCGGGTGCTCGTGCCGCCGGCGTCCACCCCGATCACGAAGCCCATTCGCCCGAGTATGCCGAGGGGGTCCCGGGTCCGGCACGCCCAACCGGGTTGCGCCGGAACTGGCTCTGCGTGACCGCGGGACCCCGCCCCGGTCAGGCCGGCGGCAGCACCTGCGCCCGCCGGCCCGAGGCGTTGTGGTGGTGCAGCAGCAGCAGGCTGGTGCCCGGCTCGCGCCGCACCTCCACCTCGGCCCCGTCCGCCGCGACGAACGTCGGCCCGCCGACCGCCGCCGTCCCCGGCCGCAGCGGGTCGAACGCCATCGGCTCGCCCTCGACCCGGTCCACGTACCCGTCGGCGTCGCCCGGCGGCGTGTACCCGCCGGACGTGCCCACGGTGTACGTGATCGGCGCGGACGTCCCGTTCTGGTCGATCCCCAGCGCGGCGAGCGCCACCGGCAGCACCACGACGTCGCTGTCCATCACGTTCGTGTCCACGTCGCCGAACCGGCCGTTGAGGGGCAGCTCCGACACCACCTCGCCGTCGGCGGCGCGGGTCGTGACCGAGTACCAGACGTCGGCGGTCACCCCGCCCAGCGCGTTGGTCGGCTTCCCCGCCGTCACGGTGAAGTCGTGCGCGCCGTCGCCGGTGGTGTCGATCCGCACCTCGGGCGTGTTCGTCGCGCCGAGCGTCGCCCAGTCGTGCCAGGTCGCGATGCCGAACGCGAGCTGCGCGCCCTCGCCGGGACCGGTCGACGCGACGCCCGCGTACCGCAGGTCGCCGCCCTTGGCGGTGCGGTTGAGCGCGCAGTCGGTCTTCACCTCGTCGGTGCAGTCGGGCAGCTCCGGGCTCGTGCCGCCCAGCTGGAACACGCTCACCAGCGACCGGTACGCCTCGTCGCCCTCGCCCTGGTCGAGCCCGCGCCCGCGCAGCCGCAGCACGTCGCCGTCCGCCACCGCCTCGACGTCGGCGACCGGCTTGGGCGCGGCGTACACCGGCACCCGCAGCACCCGGCCCGAGGAGCGCACGAGCAGCCGCCCGGACGCCTCGGCGAGGAACTGGCGCGGCAGGCCGCCCTGCGTCTTCGCGAGCGTCGGGTCGGCGGTCTTGCGCAGCTCGTCGGCCTTCACGCGCAGCGTCACCTCCGCCGTCCTCGACCCGCCCGGCGGGACCCGGAGCGTCGGCGGCCACACCTCGAAGCGGGTGCCCGGCACCTCCGTCGCCGCCTGGTAGGACAGGCCGGCGGTGCGCCACGAGGACGACTTGTTGACCACCCGCACGGTCCGGGTCAGCGACGTCGTGCCCGCCGCCCCGACCGGGCCGAACGTGACGCCGACCGCGCCGGGGGAGTCGGCCGACATGACCAGCAGGTCGGTGGCGAGCGCGTCCACGGCGTCCACCCGGCCCGCGCCGACCCGCATCGGGGCCTCGGGCGTGCCCGTGCCGTGGTCGTCGCCGTCGGTCACGTCGCCGCCCGCGGTGTTCACCACGGCGGCCTTCAGCTCCTCCACCGACCAGTCCGGGTGGGCCTGGCGCAGCAGGGCGACGATGCCGGACACGTGCGGCGCGGACATCGACGTGCCGCCCTGGCTCACGCCGCCGTTCCCGGTGCCGCCGGCGGCGGAGAAGATCGTGTCGCCGGGCGCGGCCACGTCGGGCTTCGCGGCGGCCGGCCCGCGCACGCCGCGCGACGAGGACGGGGTCATCGTGTCGGCGATCGGCGGCGTCGCCGTGGGCACGGCCGCGCGCAGGGCGCCGGTCATCCGCACCCGCAGCGCGCCCCCGGCGAGGCTCGGCCGGACCGCCTCGGACGCCTCGGCGGTCAGCTGGAACACCGGGATGGCCGCGTTGCCCGCGATGCCCGCCTTGAACACGTGGCTGGTCGCGGGCAGCACCACGCCCGCCGCGCCCGCCGCCTGCGCGTTGTCCGTGCGCGCGCCCGAGCCGCACCGGCGCGTCGCGTCGTCCTCGTCCCACTCCAGCCACGCGTACCGGCCGGTGAGGTCCTGGGTGATCGGGTCGCAGCCGTCGAGGTTGGCCTGGTCGGTCATCGCCGCCACGGGCAGCTCGCGGTCGAGCGCCGGGTAGCCGGTGTAGGCGACGCTGTACTGGCCGGGCCGCCGCACGCCGTCCGCCTCCACGCCGTCGAGCACGGCGAACGCGTCGCGCGTGTTGGCCACGGCCAGCGCCTCCGGCGTGTTCGCGGGGGAGCCGCCGACGTCGTAGAAGTCGCCGCCGTTGCCCGCCGAGGCGACCACGGCCACGCCGTGCTCGACGACCTTGCGCACGAACAGGCTGTCCGGGTCGTCCGGTGCGCCGTAGTCGGTGCCCACGGACAGGTTGACCACGTCGAGGTGGTCGGTGAAGTCGCCGTCGCCGTTCGGGTCGAGCGACCAGTCCAGGGCCTGCGACACCAGCTCCGTCGCGCCCTCGCAGCCGAACACCTTCAGCGCGTACAGCAGGGCCTTCGGCGCGGTGCCGGGGCCGACGCGCATCGCGTCGAGCCGCTCGTCGGTGAGGGCGGTGTGGTCGCCGGTGAACGTGGTGCCGTCGGCGTTCTCGCCCAGGCCCGCGGCCGTGCCCGCGACGTGCGTGCCGTGGCCCTGGCAGTCCATCGGGTTGCCGTCGGGCGTCGGCGAGGCCGTCGCCGGGGAGTTGGCGTCGTAGGCGTCGCCGGCGAAGTCGTGGCCGCCGACGACCTTCGCGGTCGGCGTCCACGGGCCGGTGCGGTCGACGGCGTCGTGCGCCTCGACCGTGCCGGGGCCGCCGAAGTCGGCGTGCGTGTAGTCGATGCCGGTGTCGACGACGCCGACCCGCACGCCGTCGCCGAGCAGGCCCGTGTCGTGCCACGACCGCACGGCCCTGGTCAGCCGCACCGCGCCGGAGTTGTGCACCACCTTCGGCACGGTCAGCCGCACCGACCTCACCTCGGGCAGCGAGAGCGCGCCGCGCAGGGTCGCCGCGTCGGCGGTGACGACGACGCCGGTCACCGCGTTGCGCGTGGTGGCGACCTCGCGGGTGCCCGCGTCCCGGTCGCGCAGCGCGTCCACGACCCGCTCGACCTGGTCGTCGGTGGCCGCGCGGGCGGCGCGGGCGGCGGCGGCCGGGTCGCCGAGGCCGCGTTCCCGCCGCTCCCCGTACGCCTCCGCGGCCGGGGTGGCGGTCAGCTCGACGAACGCGGTGACCGCGCCGGTGGCCCGCGCCAGCCCCTCGCCGACCACGCCGGTCGCGCCGACCGCCGGTTCCGCCGGGGCGGTGTGGGTACCCGCCGGGCGCGCGACCGGTGGCAGGGGCCGCGCCGCCCGGTCCTCCCGGGCGGAGGCTGGCGCGACGACGAGGGAGGCGAGCAGGGCGACGGCGGCGGATGCCCACACCGCGCGGTGGTGGTTCATCGGGACCTTTCGTGGGCCGGAGTCATCGGACCAATTGGGACTGGGGCTCTGGACAGCGGGGGAGTGGGGCGCTATACACCCGATGTATCGACCGGTTGTCGAGAGGACCTGCCGTGCAGCTGTTGCGTCTGGGACCACCGGGGCGGGAACGCCCCGCCGTCCGCGCCGATGACGGCGTCACGTACGACCTGACCCCGGTGACGGCGGACCTCACGGGCGAATTCCTAGCCGACGACGGCGTCGCGCGGGCCCGCGCCGCGCTGGCGGCGGGCGAGCTCCAACCGATCGTGGTCGAGGGCGTCCGGGTCGGGCCCCCGGTGGCGGGCGTCGGCAAGATCGTCTGCATCGGCCTGAACTACCGCGACCACGCCGAGGAGACCGGCGCCGCGATCCCGGCCGAGCCCGTCGTGTTCCTCAAGACCCCCGACACGATCGTGGGACCGCACGACGAGGTGCTCGTGCCGCGCCGCTCGACCAAGACCGACTGGGAGGTCGAGCTGGGCGTCGTCATCGGCCGCACCGCCCGGTACCTGGAGAGCGCGGAGGAGGCGCTGGCCTGCGTCGCCGGGTACACCGTGTCGCACGACGTGTCCGAGCGCGAGTTCCAGATCGAGCGCGGCGGGCAGTGGGACAAGGGCAAGAACTGCGAGACGTTCAACCCGCTCGGGCCCTTCCTCACCCCCGCCGACGAGGTCCCCGACCCGCAGGCGCTGGGCATGCGGCTGTGGGTCAACGGCACCGCCAGGCAGGACTCCTCCACCGGGAACATGATCTTCCCGGTGGCCGAGCTGGTCCGCTACCTGAGCTGGTTCCTCGTCCTCCGACCGGGTGACCTGGTGAACACCGGCACGCCCGCCGGCGTCGCCCTCGGGCAGCCCGACCCGAAGCCGTACCTGCGCGCCGGCGACGTGGTCGAGCTGGAGATCGACGGCCTGGGCCGGCAGCGGCAAGTCCTCGGGCAGGCGTGATGGCCGAGTTCGAGGGGCTGGTGGCGGTCGTGACGGGCGGCGCGTCGGGCATCGGGCTGGCCACCGCGCGGCTGCTCGCCTCGCGCGGGGCGACGGCGGTCGCGTTCGACGTGCGGCCGGAGGTGGACCCGCCGGTGCTCGGCGTGCGCTGCGACGTCACCGACGACGCGTCCGTCCGGGCGGCCGTCGACGAGGTGGTCGAGCGGTTCGGCCGGCTCGACGTGCTGGTCAACAACGCCGGGATCGGCGCGCAGGGCGACGTGGCCGCCAACGGCGACGACGAGTGGCTGCGGGTGCTGGACGTCAACGTGCTGGGCATCGCCCGGGTGACCCGCGCCGCGCTGCCGCACCTGCGGCGCTCGCCGGCCGCGGCGGTCGTGAACACCGGGTCGATCGCGGCGTGGGCGGGGCTGCCGCAGCGGGCGGTGTACTCGGCCAGCAAGGGCGCGGTGCACGCGCTGACCCTGGCGATGGCCGCCGACCACGTGCGGGAGGGCGTCCGGGTCAACGCGGTCGCCCCCGGCACCGCGGACACGCCGTGGGTCGGGCGGCTGCTCGACGCCGCGCCCGACCCGGCCGCCGAGCGGGCCGCGCTGGAGGCCAGGCAGCCGCACGGCAGGCTGGTCAGCGCGGACGAGGTCGCGGGCGCCGTCGCCTACCTGGCCGGGCCGCTGTCCGGGTCCACCACCGGCACCGTGCTCGCGGTGGACGGCGGGATGCACGGCCTGCGCCTGCGCCCGCCCGGCTCGTGATCCCGCTGACGCGGCTCGGGTTCGGCACCGGACCCCTCGGCAACCTCTACGCCGAGGTGACCGACGAGGACGCGTTCGCCGCGCTGGAGGCCGCCTGGGACGCCGGGGTCCGCTACTTCGACACCGCGCCGCACTACGGGCTCGGCCTGGCCGAGCGGCGGCTCGGCGAGTTCCTGCGGGGCAGGCCGCGCTCGGCGTTCGCGGTGTCCACCAAGGTCGGCCGGCTGCTGGAGCCGTCGTCGGCGGGCGGGGACGACCTGGCGAACGGGTTCGCGGTGCCCGCCACGTCCCGGCGGGTGTGGGACTTCGGCGCGGACGGCGTGCGGCGGTCGCTGGAGTCCTCGCTGGAGCGGCTGGGCCTGGACCGGGTGGACGTGGTCTACCTGCACGACCCCGACGACCACTGGGAGCGGGCCGTCTCGTCGGCGGTGCCCGAGCTGCTGTCCTGGCGGGAGCAGGGCGTGGTGGACGCGGTCGGCGTGGGCATGAACCAGTGGGAGCTGCCGGCCCGGTTCGTGCGCGCCGCCGACCTGGACGTCGTGCTGCTCGCCGGGCGGTACACGCTGCTGGAACGGCCCGGCGAGCCGCTGCTGGACCTGTGCGCCGAGCGCGGGGTGTCGGTGGTGGCGGCGGGGGTGTTCAACTCCGGGCTGCTCGTCGGCGGCGGCACCTACGAGTACCGGCCCGCGCCGCCGGCGCTCGTGGCGCGGGCGCGGCGGATCGCGGAGGTGTGCGCGCGGCACGGCGTGACCCCGGCGCAGGCCGCCGTGCGGTTCCCGCTGCGGCACCCGGCGGTGGCGTCCGTGCTGGTGGGCGTGCGGACGGCGGAGGAGGCGCGGGCGAACGCGGCGGCGCTGTCGGCGGAGGTGCCCGACGCGCTGTGGGAGGAGCTGCGGGAGGTGGCGTGACGGGGCCGCCCGCTCGTCCCCCTGCTCGTCGTGGCCCTGGCGGTCGCGCCCGCGGCGTCGGCCGCGACCGTGCCGGCCCTCGACCCCGCCGCCCTGCGCGAGTCCCTGCGCGGGCTGCCGGACGCGGAGGTGAGCGGCGCGCTCGTCCGCGTCACCGGCTCCGCCGGTCGGTGGGTCGGCAGCGGCGGCACGTCCCGGGTCGGCACGCGCGCGCCGGTCCACCCCGACGGCCGGTTCCGTTGACCGTGCCCGCGGTGGTGCGCGACGAGCCCGGACCGGTGCACGCCCTGGGCATCTCCCGGCCGCCGGCGCCGGGGCTGACCGTGTGGGGCGAGTCCGGCGACCGGCCCGGGTCAGGTCGGCCCGGGTCAGGCCGGCTCAGGTCAGGTCGGACAGCCACTGCTCGACGCCCGCCACGTGCACCGTGCACCAGGACCGGGCCAGTTCGGGCTGGTGGGCGGCCAGCGCGTCGACGATCGCCCGGTGCTCCGCGACGGTCCGCTCCACGGCCCCGCCCTGCGCGATGCCGCGCCAGATGCGCACGCGCACGGTGGGGCCGGCGAGCGTGTCGAGCAGCTGGGCCAGGTAGGCGTTGCCCGAGGCGTGGGCGATGGCGCGGTGGAACGCCAGGTCGTGCTCGACCAGCTCCTCGACCGAGCGGGCCGTCTCGGCGGCGTCGCACAGGGCGCGCAGCGCGGCGACCTCCTCGGGCCCGACGCGCTGGGCCGCCATCGCCGCGGCGGCGGGTTCGAGGATGCGCCGGACCTGGAGCACCTCCAGCACGGAGTCCTCGCCGCGGTGCAGGTCGAGCACGAACGACAGCGCGCCGAGCAGGTCGTCGGCCCGCAGGCTCGACACGTAGGTGCCGTCGCCCTGCCGCACGTCCAGCACCCTGACCAGCGACAACGCCTTGACCGCCTCGCGCAGGGAGTTCCGCGACAGGCCGAGCCGCTCGGCCAGGTCGGCCTCGCGCGGGAGTCGGTCGCCCGGCTTCAGCTCGCCGGAGACGATCATCTCCTTGACGCGCAGGATCGCGTCGTCGGTCACGGCCACGGCGTTCCTCGACTCGTCCGGTGAGACCTCGGATGTCTGGCGCCCAGTATGGAGGCACCGTTCCCGGCCCCGCCCACGACCCGCCGTCCCGGTCTTGACCGGTCCGGCCGCCGATCATTAACCGATCATCACTCTATTCGGTTATCTTATAACCACACGTGACGGCGTCCGTCGCTTGCGGTCATAATGGTCTGGACCATTTGAGGAGGGACCTTGGACACGGTTGTCGCAGCTCCGCGAGCACTGCTCGGTCGCACCATCACCGGTCCCGCCAGCGTGCGCGTGAGGGCGGGTCGGATCGTCGAGGTCGTCCAGGGCGCTCCGCCCGAGGGCGCCGAGGTGCTGACCGACGGCCTGCTCACCCCGGGCCTGGTGGACGTGCAGGTGAACGGGGCGGTCGGCGTCGACTTCGCCGAGGTCGATCCCGTCGGGATGGCCGCGGTCGCGAGAGCGCTCCCGCAGACCGGCGTGACGCGTTTCCTGCCGACCCTGATCACCGCGCCGGTGCCGGTGGCGATCCGGCAGGCCCGCGCCGTGCTGGCCGCCGCCGCGACCCTGCCGGAGCAGGCCGGCGCCAAGCCGCTCGGCGTGCACCTGGAGGGGCCGTTCCTGTCGCCGAAGCGCGCGGGCGTGCACGACCCGGCGCTGATGGTGGAGCCGGGCCCGGCGGTGATCGACCAGCTGCTGGCCGACGAGGTGCTGCGCCGCGCCCTGCGCATGGTCACCCTCGCCCCCGAGCAGCCCGGCGGGATGGAGGCGGTGCGCCGCCTCGCCGAGGCGGGCGTGCTGGTGGCGGTCGGCCACAGCGACGCCACCGGTGAGCAGACCAGGGAGGCCGCCGAGGCGGGCGCCCGCATGGTGACGCACCTGTTCAACGCCCAGCGCCCGCTGGGCCACCGCGAACCGGGCGTGCCCGGCGTCGCCCTGGTGGACGACCGCTTCACGCTGGGGCTGATCGCCGACCTGGCGCACGTGGGCCCGGACGTCTGCCGCCTGGTGTTCAACGCCGCGGGCCACCGCGTGGCCCTGGTGACCGACGCCGTGGCCGCCGCCGGCATGCCCCCGGGCCGCTACCAGCTGGGCGGCGCGGACGTGCTGCTCACCGAGGACGGCGTGCCCAGGTCCCCGGAGGGCACGATCGCCGGCAGCGCCCTCACCCTGGACCGGGCGGTGCGCAACATCGTGTCGGTCGGCGTGGCCGAGGCGGACGCCCTGGCGGCGGCGACGATCACCCCGGCGGACGCCATCGGCGAACCCACGCTCGGCCGCCTGGAGGCGGGCGCGGTGGCCGATCTCGTCTGGTGGGACGACGACCTCCGCCCCCGCAAGGTCTGGGTGGACGGCGAGGTGGTCTTCGACAGCACCGCCGCCCTGGACCAGGCCGCGGTCGGCCTGGCCGCCGCCGGCCAGTAATCCACCGCACGACCCCGAAAGGCCCGAGGGCTCCGCCCCCGGGCCTTTCGCACACCCACCCCCGAACGCAGACCCAAGCGTCCCGAACGCAGAACTCACGGGTCCCGAACGCAGGACTCTCGGGTCGCGAGCGTTGGACTCTCGGGCCCTGAGCGTTGGACT
>NZ_JBPKJK010000109.1:0-31092 GCF_051756985.1 Saccharothrix sabaoui | reverse complement strand
GCCTCCGGCACCAGGAACGCGGCGGCGACCTGCGCCGTGGTCAGCGCCCGGCGGGCCCCCAACCCCCCAATACCCCCCTGATTGCCCCCACGTGAACAAGCACCTGGTTGCGGCAGAAGTCTCTTACGGATCGCGCATAGCTGTCCAGGGATAAGGCCAAGATCTTCGGATAATTTCACCACGAACTGTGGCCAAGTTCAGTACAACTAATCAGTAGAACACCACGTCCCGACCCGAGAGGCCCTGCATGTCGACCTCGGCACAGCTGCTCCTGCCCGCCGGCACCCGGCTCAGCAGACTCCTGCACACCTCGCCGCTGCTGCTGGACACCACGTTGGACCAGCTCAGGACCTTGATCGCGGTGTACGAGACGCGGTCGGCGCTGCGCGCGGCCCGGGTCCTCGGCCGCGAGCAGTCCAGCGTGCAGAAGCAGGTCGACACGCTCAACCGCAACTTCAAGTCGCTGTGCGGCGAGCCGCTGGTCGTCAAGCAGGGACGTGGAAAAGACGTGCTGATCACACCGACCGGCGAGGCACTGGTCGAATTGGCGCGCACCACGTTGACGGAGTGGCTCGATTCGATTCACGAGTGCCGGCGCAAGCTCGGCACCACGCTGACCGTGGGCACCACCCGGTTCATGCTCGACCCGCTGGCCAAGGCGTGGCACCACGTGGCCGACGACTTCCGCCGGCGGGACGTCGAGCTGAAGGTCGTGCACATCCGCACGAAGGACATCTGGACCTCGCTGGGGTCCAAGGAGGTCGACATCGTGTGCGGGAGCGTGGTGACGCCCGCAGGGCGGAGCACCGGGTTCGACGACTTCGACGTCATCGAGTGGCGGCGGGGCGGGTTGGCGCTGCTCACGAACCTCCCCGAGCACCGGTTGCCGGGCCGCGTCGGCACCGGCGAGCTGCCGAAGCTGCCCCTGGTCGTGCCGGGTGACGGCCTGATCGCCGAGTTCCTGCGCGGCTGGTTCGGGCCGGACTACCGCAACGAGCTGGACATCGCGGCGGAGATCGACGAGATCCAGTACGGCATGTCGCTGCTGCGGTCGGGGCTCGTCGAGGGCTGCATGATCGTCACCTCGGGCCTCGGCGTGGTCGCCGCGAACGGCGACCTGCGCGAGGGTTCGGGCCTGCGCGTGGTCGAGCTGAAGAACGACCGGAAGCCGCAGCTGGAGCGGCTGGTCGGGGTCTTCGCCCGCAAGGAGGAGCGGGCGAAGTTCCCGTCCGACCACCCGTTGAACCTGCTGTGGGCCGCGTTCCAGCGCGAGGTGGCCGACTAGCGGCCCGGGCCGACTAGCGGGGCTGCCTGCGCTTCGCCTGCCGGGCCAGCCACTCCAGCCCGGAGAGCCGCTCGGGGGCCTCCCGCGCCCGCCGCTGTGCGGGCTCCTCCTCGTGCTGCGGGTGAGGTGACGGGCGCTGGGCGTCGAGCTCGTTCATGGGCGCGCTCCCTACCTTGGTCGACAGCGAGTGCCGTCGATCGGAACACCACCGGGGCCCTTCGCGCCAGACCGCTCAGCCCTACGGGTGACGGCTGCCGCGGTCGTCGCCGGCCCCCTCGGCGGGGGTGCCGTAGCGCGCCGCGTACCGGGTCGGTGTCTCGCCGGTCATCGCCGTGAAGTCGCGGACGAAGTGGGGTTGGTCGGCGTAGCCGAGGTCCGCCGCCAGGGCCGCCCAGTCGATCCGGCCGCCCTCGGCCATGCGCTGGGTGACCTCGTGCAGGCGATAGCGGCGGATCACCCACTTGGGGGTCACTCCCACGTGATCCGCGAAGAGGCGCTGGAGGCCGCGGACGGTGGTGCCCAGCTCGGTCGCCAGGACGTCGACGCGCGTGACGCGCGGGTTCCCGGCGATCAGGTCGACGATCCCGACCGCCTCGCGCGACCTCGGGTCCGGGTCGGGCAGGACGCGGCGCAGGGCGTCCTCGACGTCGGGCGCGCCGGGGTCCTCGGGCAGGTCCCGGAAGGCGTCGCCGAAGACCTCGGACGCCGGGACGGTGCGGTCGGTGATGGACTGGACCGGGGCGCCGAGGAACGGCCGGAACGCGCCGGGGCGGAACGCGACGCCGAACGCGCGGCCCGTGCCGTCGAGGTCCTTGACCACGTGGCCGCCGCACACGCCGTGCACCTCGGCGCGGCCGGCGCGGAAGCTGAGCTGGACGTTCGGGTAGGGCACGATCAGCTGCCGGTACGGCCGCTCGTAGGACCACTCGACGGCCCAGTAGCGGGCGACGTGCGGCGCCAGGTCGGGCGAGGGCGCGTGGAACTCGTGGCTCTGGTGACGGCGCCACGCCAGCTCGCGCTCGTCCCGACCCCGTTCCTGCTCCCGGCCCTGTTCCCGGCCCCGGCGCTGCTCCTGGTCCCGGCCCTGCTCCTGGTCCCGGCCCTGCTCCCCCACCGCGGTCACGGCGCGAGCGTATGTCGCCTTTGTTCAAGACACCCCGGGGCGGCTCTCCCTACGGTGTGCCGCATGTCCCGTGAGCAGTTGATCAGCCGAGCAGTGACGACCGCGTTGGGCGTCGTCGAGGGCGTCGGGCCCGCGCAGCTCGACGCGCGCACGCCGTGCGCCGAGTTCGACGTCCGAGCCCTCGTGAACCACCTGCTGTTCTGGGGGCCGTCCCTGGAGGCGGCCGGGCGCAAGGAGCTGGTGCCCCCGCCGGCGGGGGCCGAGTCCGACGTCGACCTGACCACCGGGGACTGGGCGGCGGAGCTGAGCACCCGGTGGCGCGCCCTCGCCGACGCGTGGGCCGCGCCGGGGGCGTGGGAGGGGACGACGCGCATGGGCGGTCCGCACGAGATGCCCGCGGCGGTGGTCGGCGGCATGGTGCTCGGCGAGGTGGTCGTGCACACCTGGGACCTGGCGCAGGCGACCGACCAGCACCCGGTGTGGGACGAGGACCTGCTGGAGCACGTCCACCAGGGCCTCGTGCCGACCGCGCGGATGGGCAGGGACATGGGCATCTACGGGCCGGAGGTCCCGGTGCCCGACGACGCCCCGCTCCTGCACCGCGTGCTCGGCCTGACCGGCCGCAAGCCCTGACCCACCCCCGCGCGTCGGAGGCCCCGGTGACCCGAACCGGTCACCGGGGCCTTCGACGCGGTCGACCCGGCTCAGCCCGCGGGCGGGTTCGGGTCGCGCTCGCGGGGGTAGGTGTTCTTCTCCGCGATCCTGCCGTCCAGGTTCTTGATGACGTGCTCCACGCCGCGCTCCTGGGCCATCAGGCGGCCTTCGGCCTGCGCCTCGGCCTTGGTGGCGTAGGTGTGGGACGCGCGCTCGTTGCCCTCGACCTTGTTCTTCCAGCGGCCGTCTTCGTGGTAGGTCTCCACGTCGCCCTGAGCCATGTTCAGCACCTCCTCGGAGTTCACCCGATGGGGTGGTCATTTCGAGCGACGCCTACACATCGGCACCGAACGAATCAGTCCCGCAGCTCCATCGTGCAGCACTTCGGCCCGCCGCCCGACTTGCGGAGTTCCGAGATGTCCACGAAGTGCGGCTCGAAGCCGCGGCGGGCAACCTGGTCCGCCAGGTGGGTCGCCTCCACCGGCAGGACCACGTTGCGACCGTCCGAGACCGCGTTGAGACCGAGGCACGCCGCGTCGGCCTCGGTCGCGATCACCGCGTCCGGGAACAGGCGGCGGAGGACCTGGCGGCTGCCGGGGGAGAAGGCGTCCGGGTAGTAGGCGACCAGGTCGTCCGCCAGGACGAACAGGGCCACGTCCAGGTGGTAGTAGCGGGGGTCGGTGAGCTGGAGGGAGACGACCGGCACGCCCAGCACCTCCTGCGCCTCCGAGTGGGCCAGGGGGTCGGTGCGGAAGCCCGTGCCGGCGAGCAGGTAGCGGCCGGTCCAGGCGAGGTCGCCCTCGGCCTCGTTGGTGCGCTCCGGCATGACCACGGACCGGTACCCGTTCTCCAGGAACCAGCGGCGGAAGTGGTCGGCCTCGGCGGCGCGCTGGGGCGCCCGGAAGCGGGAGCCCAGGACCCGGCCGTCGACGACGGTGCCCGAGTTGGCCGAGAACACCATGTCGGGCAGGCCGGGGACGGGGTCGATGACCTCGACGCGGTGGCCGAGGCGCTCGTAGGTCTCCTTCAGCTCCGTCCACTGCGCCATGGCCAGCGCCGTGCTGACGGGCCGGGTGGGGTCCATCCACGGGTTGATCGTGTACTCCACCGCGAAGTGCTCGGGCGGGCACATCAGGTACCGGCGGGTGGTCGGCACGCGGAGCGGCGCGGCCGGCTCCGCCACGTCCAGCACGATCGGCTCGTCGCCGGGACCCACGAGGGAAACCGAAGTCATAATCGAAATGTAGATGGCCTTCTGACCAGCGAACAACGCCGCGATATTGCGTCTCTTAGGGCAGTATGTTGCGTGTGGACTCGATCGACCAGCGGATCATTTCGTGCCTCATGGCCAACGCGCGCTCCAGCTACGCCGACATCGGCAAGGAGGTGGGCCTGTCCGCTCCCGCGGTGAAGCGGCGGGTCGACAAGCTGCTGGACACGGGCGTGCTGCGCGGCTTCACGGCGGTCGTCGACCCGGAGCAGCTCGGCTGGGGCACGGAGGCGTTCGTCGAGGTGCACTGCCGGGGCAACGTGGCGCCGCACGACATCCAGCAGCGGCTCGAACCGATGGCCGAGGTGATGGCCGCCTACACGGTGTCGGGCGCGGCGGACGCGATAGTGCACCTGCGCGCGGCGAACATCCACCACCTGGAGACGGCGCTGGAGCGGCTGCGGGCGGTGGAGATGATCGAGCGGACCGTGTCGACGGTGGTGCTGTCGCGCCTGCTGGACCGGCCGCCGGCACCCTGACCCGCGCCGGGGGGCGGCCCCCTAGAGTCGGCGGCATGGCCGAAGTACTGCTGGCGCGCGAGGGCCGCGTCGCGGTCGTCACCGTGCACGACCCCGAGCGGCGCAACGCGCTCACGCTCGACCTGTCCGACCGGCTCGTCCGCGCGGTCGAGGAGTGCGAGCGGGACGACGGCGTGCACGCCGTGGTCGTCACCGGCGCTCCCCCGGCGTTCTGCGCGGGCGCGGACCTGACGGCGCTCGGCGAGGCGCGCGAGGAGGGCCTGCGCCGCATCTACGCCGGGTTCCTCGCGGTGGCGGGCTGCTCGCTGCCCACGATCGCGGCCGTCGGCGGGGCGGCGGTCGGCGCCGGGCTGAACCTGGCGCTGGCCTGCGACGTGCGGTTGGTGGGCCCGGCGGCGAGGTTCGACGCCCGGTTCCTGCAACTGGGCATCCACCCGGGCGGCGGCATGACGTGGATGCTGCAGCGCCTCGTCGGCCCGCAGACGGCGACCGCGATGACGCTCCTCGGCCAGGTCCTCGACGCGGACGCCGCGGTGGCGCGGGGGCTGGCCTGGGACCGCGTGGACGGCGGCCACGACGAGCTGGTGGCGTCGGCGGTCGCGCTGGCGGGCGCCGCGGCCGACGCGCCGCGCGACCTGGTGCGGACCACCAAGTCCACCATGCGGAGCACCGCGGCGATGGACGAGCACGCGCGGGCGGTGGACGCCGAGCTGGTGCCCCAGTCGGCCTCGATCGGCACCCCGGAGTTCCAGGCGAAGCTGGCGGCGGTGAAGGCCAGGATCAGCGGCGCCGACCGGAGGTAGCTGCGACTCCAAGTAACAGTTACCGTCAGGTGTAGGAAAAGTCCCTCTGTTCGCGACGGGTTGCACCTGGTGGGACCACTTGTCCCGCAGCGTGGTACGGCGAAGACCGGTTCGAGGCCGGGCACGACTACCCTCGAAGAGGGGGAGGGGCACCAGCCCCTAGCGGGTGTGAGGAAAGGGATCGGCCCAGGACATGACTACCGACGTTGGTAACGGCGCCGCGCCAGGTGGTGCGGAGGTCCGCAAGCTCGACCGCGTGGTGATCCGGTTCGCCGGCGACTCCGGCGACGGCATGCAGCTGACGGGTGACCGGTTCACCTCCGAGGCCGCCGCCTTCGGCAACGACCTCGCGACCCTGCCCAACTTCCCGGCCGAGATCCGGGCGCCACAGGGCACCCTGCCCGGCGTGTCCAGCTTCCAGCTGCACTTCGCCGACTACGACATCCTCACCCCCGGCGACCGCCCCGACGTGCTCGTGGCGATGAACCCGGCGGCGCTCAAGGCGAACATCGGCGACCTGCCCAAGGGCGGCACGCTGATCGTCAACACCGACGAGTTCACCAAGCGCAACCTGGTGAAGGTCGGCTACGCGGCCGACCCGCTGGAGGACGGCTCCCTGGAGGCGTACCAGGTGCACAAGGTGGCCATGGCCACCCTGACGATCGGCGCCCTGGAGAACACCGGCCTGGGCAAGAAGGACGCGGAACGGGCGAAGAACATGTTCGCCCTCGGCCTGCTGTCCTGGATGTACCACCGGCCCACCGAGGGCACCGAGCGGTTCCTGCGCGAGAAGTTCGCCAAGAAGCCCGACATCGCCGAGGCCAACGTGCTGGCGTTCCGGGCGGGCTGGAACTACGGCGAGACCACCGAGTCGTTCGCCGTCACGTTCCAGGTCGCCCCCGCCAAGCTCAACGAGGGCACGTACCGCCAGATCACCGGCAACACCGCGCTCGCCTACGGCATCGTCGCCGCCGGTCAGCGGTCCGGCCTGCCCGTCGTGCTGGGCACCTACCCGATCACGCCCGCCTCGGACGTCCTGCACGAGCTGTCCCGGCACAAGCAGTTCGGCATCACCACCCTCCAGGCCGAGGACGAGATCGCGGGCATCGGCGCGGCGCTCGGCGCCTCGTACGGCGGCGCGCTCGGCGTGACCAGCACGTCCGGTCCCGGCATCGCGCTCAAGTCCGAGACCATCGGCCTGGCCGTGATGACCGAGCTGCCGCTGATCGTCATCGACGTGCAGCGCGGTGGCCCGTCCACCGGCCTGCCCACCAAGACCGAGCAGGCCGACCTGCTCCAAGCGATGTACGGCCGCAACGGCGAGTCGCCGGTGCCGGTCATCGCGCCGCAGTCGCCGGCGGACTGCTTCGACGCCGCCCTGGAGGCCGCGCGGATCGCGCTGGTCTACCGGACGCCGGTGCTGCTGCTGTCCGACGGGGCCATCGCCAACGGCTCCGAGCCGTGGCTCATCCCGGACGTCGAGGACCTGCCGGACCTGTCCGTGGCGTTCGCCACCGAGCCCAACGGCCCGGACGGCGAGTTCTGGCCCTACCTGCGCGACCCGGAGACGCTGGCCCGCCCGTGGGCGGTGCCGGGCACGCCGGGCCTCCAGCACCGGATCGGCGGCCTGGAGAAGGCCGACGGCACCGGCAACATCTCCTACGACCCGGCCAACCACGACCACATGGTGCGGCTGCGCCAGCGCAAGGTGGACGGCATCGCGGTGCCGGACGTCGTGGTCGACGACCCGTCCGGCGAGGCCAGGGTGCTCGTCGTCGGGTGGGGCTCGTCGTACGGCCCGATCGGCGCGGCGGCACGGCGGGTGCGCAAGCTCGGCATGCCCGTGGCGCACGCCCACCTGCGGCACCTCAACCCGTTCCCGCGCAACCTCGGCGAGGTGCTGGCCCGCTACGACAAGGTCGTCGTCCCGGAGATGAACCTCGGCCAGCTGGCGCTGCTGCTGCGCGCCAAGTACCTGGTCGACGCGATCAGCTACACCAAGGTGCAGGGCCTGCCGTTCAAGGCCGAGGAGCTTCAGGACGTGCTCGCCGACGTGATCAAGGGAGCTTCGGAATGACCGCAACGGATCTGGGCCTGCCTGGCCTGGGGGGCCTCGCGGGCGTGCCCACCTCCGACGAGCCGCAGAAGGCCAAGGACTACAAGTCGGACCAGGAGGTCCGCTGGTGCCCCGGCTGCGGCGACTACGTGGTGCTCAACGCCGTGCAGTCCTTCCTGCCCACGCTGGGCCTCAAGCGCGAGAACATCGTGTTCGTGTCCGGGATCGGCTGCTCGTCGCGGTTCCCGTACTACATGAACACCTACGGCATGCACTCCATCCACGGGCGCGCGCCGGCCATCGCGACCGGTCTCGCCGTGGCGCGGCCGGACCTGTCGGTGTGGGTGGTGACCGGTGACGGCGACGCGCTGTCCATCGGCGGCAACCACCTGATCCACACGCTGCGCCGCAACGTGAACCTCAAGATCCTGCTGTTCAACAACCGGATCTACGGCCTGACCAAGGGCCAGTACTCGCCCACCTCCGAGGCGGGCAAGGTCACCAAGTCCACGCCGCAGGGGTCGCTGGACCACCCGTTCAACCCGGTGTCGCTGGCGCTGGGCGCGGAGGCCACGTTCGTGGGTCGCGCGGTCGACTCCGACCGGGCCGGGCTGACCGAGGTGCTGCGGCAGGCCGCCGAGCACCGCGGGACGGCGCTGGTGGAGATCTACCAGAACTGCCCGATCTTCAACGACGGCGCGTTCGACGTGCTCAAGGACGCCGACGAGGCGTCCCAGCGGATCATCAACGTCGTCGACGGGCAGCCGATCACCTTCGGCGGCGGCGAGTACGCCGTGGTCCGCGAGGGCTTCGGGCTCGCCGTGGCCAAGACCTCCGAGGTCGAGCCGTCCGAGATCGTCGTGCACGACGCGTCCGACCTGAACCTGTCGTTCGCGCTGTCCCGGCTCTCGACGCAGGACCTGCGGCACACCGTGACCGGCGTGTTCCGCAACACCGCCCGCACCACCTACGACGACGCGGCCCGCGAGCAGGTCGAGCAGGCCAAGGCGGCGAAGGAGCCGGACCTGGCGGCGCTGCTGCGCGGCAAGGACACCTGGACCGTCGCCGGCTGATCCCCGCGCTCGACCCCCGATCGTCGGAAGACCCCTGTTCCGCCTCCCGGAACAGGGGTCTTCCGCTTCGCCGGGCGGATCAGGGCGCCTCGCGGAAACCCGCCTTCTCGGCGTCGGACGTCGTGCGGAACCAGACGTCGGCGCGGGTCTCGCGGAAGTTCGCCGAGCCGTTGGTGAAGTAGCGGCGACCCGTCAGGGTGGCCTTCACCTGGAACTCGGGGGCCGGGGCCATGCCGTCGGACTTGGGCAGCACCGAACCCGGGCCGAACGGGGAGCGCGGGTTGAAGCCCTCCTCCTGGTCGCGGTACCGGGTGCTGCCGGCGCTCGGGGCGGGCCGGCCGCCGGTGCTCGGGCTGAACCCGACCGGGCGCGGGCGGACCGGGCGCGGCGGGGTCGGGGCGGCCGGCTTGGGCGCGGACAGCGGGGGCGGCGTCGAGCGCCGTTCGCCCGACTGGCGGGTGGGGCGCTGCGGCAGGCCGGCGGGGTTGGTGCTCTGCTGGTTCGTGGCCGCCAGCAGCTCGGGCGCGAGCGTGGGCACGAACGGCTGGTCGCCGCCCGGCGTCGGCGGCGGGGTCGGGCGGGTCGTCTCGGGCAGCTCGTCGTCCGTGGTGACCAGCGGCTCGAACAGGCTGCGCGGCCGGACCGGGCCGTCCTTCTTCGGCGCGGGCGCGGGTGCCGGCTCGGGTTCGGCGCTGCGGACCACCAGCGGCTCGCCGGAGTCGACGAACGTCGGCTCGAACGGCACGTCGACCCGGGGCTCCGGCTCGGCCGCCACCGGCTCGGGCTCGGGGCGCGCCGGCCTGACGAGGGGTTCGGCCGACTCGACGAACGTGGGCTCGAACGGCACCTCGGCCGTCTGCTCGACGGCGGCGGGCGGCTCGGCCACGGGGTGCTCGACGGCAGGACGCTCAGCCCTGGGACGCTCGACGGCGGGGCGCTCGACGGCGGCATGGGTGACGGCGGTCTGCTCGACGGCGGGCGGCTGCTCGGCAACGGGCGGCTCGAAAGCAGGCGGTTCGAAAGCGGACCGCTCGGGGGCAGGCGGCTCGAAAGCGGACCGCTCGGGGGCAGGCGGCTCGAAAGCGGACCGCTCGACGGCGAACCGCTCGACGGCGGGCCGCTCAACGGCGGGCGACTCGACGACGGGCTGCTCGGTGGTCGGCTGCTCGGTGGTCGGCTGCTCGGCGGCGGGCTCGACGGCCGGGCGCTCGGTGGAGTGCCGGTCGCCACCGCCCTGGAGGTGGGCGAAGAACTGCTCGTCGGCGAGCTGGTGGTCGGCGAGCGTCCGGCCGCCGGAAGAACGGTCCTCTTCAGCCCGGCCCGCGTCGCCCCAGCCCGCACCGGTTCGGCCCGGGTCGCCCCGGCCCGCGTCGGCCCGGTCGTCGGCGAACGGGGTCAGGGCACCGTTGCGGGGCTCGTCGTCCTCGTCCCGGACCTCGGGCAGCGTCGTCGTGACCGGCTCGGTGGTCTCGGGCCGGACGGGCCTCATGACCTCGGTCCGCGGGCCCTCCTCGGGCACGTTCACCGGCTGGAAGTGGCCGGTCAGGTCGTGCTCGGGCCAGACCTGGGGCTCCTCGCGCGACTCACCGCGGTCCACCTCGGCGATGGCCTCGGCCAGGGCGGTGGCCGGGATGAGGGCGGTCTCCTCGGCGGCCCTGCGCTCCGGCTCGTCCTCCTCCTCGCGACCCTCGGTCACCTCGTCCTGGTAGACCTCCCGGACGGGCTCGTCGCGCCACACCTCGCGCGGGTGGAACGCCTGCACCTCCGGCGGCGCGGTCGGCTCCTCGCGGCGCGGCGCGACCTCGGCGACCGGCGCGGCGGGCACGGCCGGCAGCAGGTTGGTCTCCTCGGCGGGCAGCTCCGGCTCGTCGTCCGGGCGCGAGCGCTCGGCGCGCGGGAACGGCTGGGGCACCACCCGGGTCGCGGGCTGGGCCTGCACCGACTGGGCCTGCACGGACTGCGCCTGCACCGGCTGGTCGTGCGGCCGGGGCTTCGGCTCCAGCGTCTCGTGGGTGTCGGCCCCGCTGCCCAGGCGGTCGAACAGGCTGCGCGGGCGCTCCTCCTCGAACTCCGGGAAGTCGTGCGACTCCTCGAAGTCCGACAGCGGCCGGTGCTCGTCGTCCAGCTCCTCCAGCAGCTCGTCGCGCTTGTCGAGCTTCATGTTCGCCACGTCGTAGCGCGGCGGGTCCTCACGGGAGTGCTCCACCGGTTCGGGCTGGTCGAAGCGCGGCTGCTCGGCGTCGAAGCGCGGCTGCTCGGTGACGACCGGCTGCACGTCCGACAGCGACCGGGACGCCTCGACGTGCCAGCTGTCGAACTCGTCGCGCGCGGCCTTGGGCGCGGACGACGGGGCCGGGCGCGGCGACGTGAGGAGGCGCTCCTCCAGGTCCTCCAGCTCCTTCTTGGCCGGGCGCACCAGGACGAGCCAGGTCAGTGCGACACCTGCCACGAAGGACAGCAGGCTCCACAGCCACACCTGCCCGAAGAGCGAACTCACGGGAGACCCTCCCACTGCTGCTTGTCACGCCCCGACACGCTCCGCTTCCGGGCCTTCACCCGGTTGGGGAAGCGGTGCAAAACTACCCTGACGCGCCGCTCCGGCGCGTGGGGCCGGCCGGACCTGTGCCCAGTGTGTGACACTGGGCCGTTCGGAGCAACCGACCAGCCAAAACGGTCGGCGTACAGTACTCCCCGTGCCACCGTTGACGAACTCCGCCACTGGTCAGGCGGGTGTCGACCAGACGAACAAGGGGATCGCCCTCGGTGCCGGCGCCTACCTCCTCTGGGGCATGGTGCCCGCCTACTGGCCGCTGCTCCAGCCGGCCGGGTCGGTGGAGGTCCTCGCGCACCGGATCGCCTGGTCGCTGGTGTTCATGGTGGCCGTCACCGCCGTCCTCGGCCGTTGGGCGGGCATCCGCCGGCTGTCCGCGCGCGGCTGGCTCATGGTCACCGCCGCGTCGGCGCTGATCGCGGTCAACTGGGGCGTCTACATCCACGCGGTCAACACGCGGCACGTCGTCGAGGCCGCCCTCGGCTACTTCATCAACCCCCTGGTCAGCGTGCTGCTCGGGGTGTTCGTGCTGCGGGAGCGGCTGCGCCTGGCCCAGGGCGCCGCGCTGGTGATCGCGGTCGCCGCCGTCGTCGTGCTGGCCGTCGACTACGGCAGGCCGCCGTGGATGTCGCTGGTGCTGGCCTGCTCGTTCGGCCTCTACGGGCTGCTGAAGAAGACGGTGCCGCTGGACGCGACGGCCAGCCTCACCGCGGAGAGCATGGTGCTCACGCCGGTCGCGGTCGGCTACCTGCTCCTGCTCGGCAACGCCGGGACGTTCCACGACGGGGGCTGGGCACACGCGCTGTGGCTCGTCTCGTCCGGCGTGGTCACCGCGGTCCCGCTGATCATGTTCGGCGCGGGTGCGCGGCGCGTGCCGCTGATCACGATGGGGATGCTCCAGTACCTGACGCCGGTGCTCCAGTTCGCCTGGGGCGTGTTCGTGGTGCACGAGCCGATGCCCGCGTCGCGCTGGTTCGGCTTCGCCCTGGTCTGGCTGGCCCTGCTGGTCTTCACCGCGGACACCCTGCGCAACAGCCGCAAGCGCCCCGCTCACTGAACTCCCACCACGCGAGGCCGCGTCGGCCTGTCGGGCCGCGTTCCGGAAAAATCACGCCCTTCGATTTTTCCGGAACACGTCCCGATGGGCCGACTCCAGGCGGCCGAGCCCGCCGCCTGCGGAGCAGCGGCAATCCAATTCAGTGCGAGCGGGTGACCACGTACTCGCTGACGGACTCCAGCGCGTCCCGCGCGGTGCCCGGCGGCAGCACGTGCAGCAGGCCCCGGGCCCGCTCGGCGTACTCGTCGAGCGTCTTGCGCGCCCGCGCCAGCCCGTTGGAGGCCCGCAGCAGCTCCAGCGCCTCCAGCACCTCGCCGTCGTCCTCGACGGGTCCGGCGAGCAGGGCGGCCAGCCGGGAACCCGGCTCGTCCTCCAGGGCGTAGAGCATGGGCAGCGTCTTCACGCCCTCGCGCAGGTCGGTGCCCGGCGTCTTGCCCGACTCCTCCGACGGCGAGGCGATGTCGATGACGTCGTCGGAGATCTGGAACGCCGCCCCGATGACGTCGCCGTAGGCGCGCAGCGCGTCGACCTGCTCGGGGGTCACGTCGGAGAACATCGCGCCGAAGCGGGCGGCGGTGGCGATCAGCGACCCGGTCTTCTCGGCGATCGTGGTCAGGTAGTGGGCGACCGGGTCCTCGCCCTCGCGCGGACCCATCGTCTCGCGCATCTGGCCGGTCACCAGCTCGGAGAACGTCTCCGCGATGATCCGGGCCGCCCCCGTGCCCAGGTCCGCCACCAGCGCCGACGCGTGCGCGAACAGGTAGTCGCCGGTGAGGATGGCGATGCTGTTGTCCCACTTGGCGTTGGCCGACTCCGCGCCGCGGCGCATCGTGGCCTCGTCCATCACGTCGTCGTGGTAGAGGGTGGCCAGGTGGGTCAGCTCCACCACCGCCGCCGCCTTGACCACGTTCTCGCGGTCCCAGGTGCTGCCGAACTGCGCGGACAGGATGGTGAACAGCGGGCGGATGCGCTTGCCGCCCGCGTCGACCAGGTGCAGGGAGGTCTCCATCACCGGGTGGAACTCGCTGCGCACGACCTTGCGCAGCAGCTCCTCCACCTCGTCGAGGCCGCCCTGAACCAACTCCGCGAGCACGGGGTCCGCAAACCGGAACCCCGTCCCCGCCCGCTCGCTACTGGTCACGCCTCAGAGCCTACGTACCACTAGAAGATGAACGCGCCGGCACCCGCCCATTCGAGGGCGGGGGTCGGGTAGACGCCGAGCGCGAGGGTCACCGCGGTGCCCAGGGTGATGGCCATCGTGGTGAACGCGCCGGGCACGCTCACCGCGGGGCCGTCGGCGGCCGGCTCGCTGAAGTACATGAGCACGATCACCCGCAGGTAGAAGAACGCCGCGATGGCGCTGGCCACCAGGGCGAGCACCACGAGCGGCGTCATGCCCGCCTCCACGGCCGCCGCGAACACCACGAACTTGCCGACGAAACCGCTGGTCAGCGGCAGGCCGGCCAGGGCGAGCAGCAGGAACGTGAACACGGCCGCGAGCACCGGCGACCGCTTGGCCAGCCCCGCCCACTGGGACAGGTGGGTGGCCTCGCCGTCGGCGTTGCGGACCAGGCTGATGACGCCGAACACGGCGATCGTCGTGAAGCCGTAGGCCAGCAGGTAGAACATCGTGCCCGACAGGCCCTCGGGGTTCAGCGCGATCGCGCCGACCAGCAGGAAGCCCGCGTGCGCCACCGACGAGTAGGCGACCATGCGCTTCACGTCGGTCTGGGTCAGGCCGATGATCGCGCCCACGAACATGGAGACGACGGCGACGCCCCACAGGACGCCCTCCCACTCCCAGCTGGAGCCCTCGAACGCGCCGTAGAGGACGCGCAGGATGCCGCCGAACGCGGCGACCTTCGTGCAGGCCGCCATGAACGCCGTGACCGGCGTGGGCGAACCCTGGTACACGTCGGGGGTCCAGGCGTGGAACGGGCCGACCGACGCCTTGAACAGCAGGCCGACGACGAGCAGGCCGAAGCCCGCGTAGAGCAGCGTGTCGGACCGGTCGGTGGCCGTGGTGGCGCTCGCGATGTCGGCGAGCTTCACCGAGCCCGCGTAGCCGTAGAGCAGGGCCACGCCGTAGAGGAAGAACGCCGACGCGAACGCGCCGAGCAGGAAGTACTTCACCGCGGCCTCCTGCGACAGCAGGCGGCGGCGGCGGGCCAGGCCGCACATCAGGTACAGCGGCAGCGACAGCACTTCCAGCGCGATGAACATGGTGAGCAGGTCGTTCGCCGCGACGAAGACCATCATGCCGCCGAGCGCGAACAGCGTCAGCGGGAACACCTCGGTCTGCATCCCGAAGCGGCTCGCCTGCTCCCGGGTCAGCACGGCCGCCGCCGCGCGCCCGGTGGTCTTGTGGACCGCGTCGGCGCCGCCGGGCAGGCCGCCGCCCGCCGAGCCCTCGGGCACGAACGCGCCGCCGGGCTCCACGGACCGGTCCGCGATCAGCAGCACCGAGGCCAGGCCGAGCATCAGCAGCGTCCCCCACAGGAACACCACCGGCTGGTCGACCGAGATCGTGCCGGAGAACGTGGTCTCGCCCTGCTCCGGGGTGTCGTCGGCCAGCCCGTAGAAGACCAGCGAGACGCCCGCGGCGGCCAGCGTGAGCAGGACCAGCACGACCTGGCTGCCCCAGCGCTGCGCCTTCGGCAGGAACGCCTCGACCAGCACGCTGAGGCAGGCCGCGCCCAGCACGATCAGCAACGGCGCGACGGCCCCGTAGTCGATCTCCGGGGCTTGCAGCCGCTCCACCTGCGAGAGGAACGTCGTCACGTCACTTGCCTTCCTGCGCGACCGGGTCGGCCACCCCGACCTCGCTGAGCGTCGCCCCGACGGACGGGGTGATCACGTCCAACACCGGCTTCGGGTAGAAGCCGAGCACCAAGATCAGCGCCACGAGCGGTGCGAGCACGGCCAGCTCGCGCTTGTTCAGGTCGGGCACGGTGGCGCGCTCCGGGTCGACCGCCGCACCGGGTCCGCCGGCCAGGTCGACCAGCGCCGTGCCGCGCACCGGGCCCTGGAAGACCCGCTGGTACAGCCACAGCACGTACAGCGCGGCGAGCACCATGCCGACGGCGGCCAGGATCGTGTAGACCGGCTCGTTCGGGTAGGAGCCGATCAGCACCAGGAACTCGGAGACGAACGAGTTGGTGCCGGGCAGCGCCAGCGACGACAGGCCCGCCACGAAGAACAGGCCGCCGAGCACCGGGGTGAGCTTGGCCATGCCGCCGTAGTCCTCGATCAGGCGCGACCCGCCGCGGGCCATCACCATGCCGACGACCAGGAACAGCATGCCGGTCGAGATGCCGTGGTTGACCATGTAGAGCACCGCGCCCGTGCCGGCCTGCGAGCTGAACGCGAAGATGCCCAGCGCGATGAAGCCGAAGTGCGCGATCGAGGTGTAGGCCACGAACCGCTTCATGTCGGACTGGCCGACGGCGAGCAGCGAGCCGTACAGGATGCCGACCACGGCGAGGACCAGCACGACCGGCGCGAGCTCCTTGCTGGCCGCCGGGAACAGCGGCAGGCAGTAGCGCAGGAAGCCGAACGTGCCGATCTTGTCCAGGATGCCGACCAGCAGCACGCCCGCGCCCACCGGGGCCTCGGCGCCGGCGTCGGGCAGCCAGGTGTGCAGCGGCACCAGCGGCGCCTTGATCGCGAAGGCGATGAAGAAGCCGAGGAACAGCCAGATCTGGGTGGACAGCGGGGCTTCCCGCGTCACCGTGACCAGGGTCGCCCAGTCGAACGTGCCCTGGCCGATCTTGTCCGCGCTGACCACGTACAGGCCGATCACGGAGGCCAGCATGATGAGGCCGCCGAGCAGCGAGTACAGGAAGAACTTCATGGCCGCGTACTGCCGGTTCGGCCCGCCGAAGCGGCCGATCAGGAAGTACATCGGGACCAGCACGGCCTCGAAGAACACGTAGAAGACGAACACGTCGGTGGCGGCGAACACGCCGACCATGCCGGTCTGCATCGCCAGCAGCAGCGCGAAGAACCCGCCGGCGCTGCGGCCCTCGGGCAGCTTGTCCGCCCACGAGCCGCCGATGACGACCGGCACCAGGAAGGCGATCAGCGCGATCATCACCAGCGCGATGCCGTCGACGCCGAACGACAGGTGCACGCCCAGCGAGGGGATCCAGTCCGCCGAGCTGGTCAGCTGGAGCCGGTCACCACCCGGGTCGAACGCGGTCCACGCGAGCACCGCGAGCACCAGTTCGACCAGCGAGAACGCCAGCGCGACCAGCTTGGCGACGCGGTCGTTGCGCCGCAGGAGCGCCACCACGAGGCTGCCGGCCAGCGGCAGCACGAGGAGCGCGATCAGCACCCAGCTCACGAGAACCTCACCATCAGCAGCGCGCCCAGGACGAAGACCGCACCCAGGAGCATGGAGAGCGCGTACGAGCGCACGAACCCGGTCTGCAACCTGCGCAGCCGGCCCGAGCTACCTCCGAGCAGCGCCGCCGACCCGTTCACCAGGCCGTCGACGCCCTTGTTGTCCACGAACACCAGCGCGCGGGTGAGCCAGGTGCCCGGCCGCGCGAACAGCGCCTCGTTGAGCGCGTTGCCGTACAGGTCGTTGCGCGCGGCGCGGACCGGGAACGACACCCGCAGCGGGCGCTCCACCGGCTGCGGCTTGCGGCCGAACAGCAGGTAGGCGACCAGCACGCCGAGCGCGGACAGGCCGAGCACCAGGAAGTTGACCACGCCGTGGTCCAGCACGCCGTGCTGCTCCCGCAGCTCGCCCAGGGACGGGGTGAGCCAGCCCGCGAGGTTGTGGTCCGACTCGAAGAAGAAGCCCGCGCCGACCGAACCGAACGCCAGCACGATCATCGGCACCGTCATCGACAGCGGCGACTCGTGCGGGTGGTACTCGCGGCCGTCGGCCGACTTCAGCTCGGTGTACCGGGGCTTGCCCAGGAAGACCAGGATCAGCAGGCGGGTCATGTAGAAGGCGGTGATGCCCGCGCCCAGGGCGGCCACGCCGCCGAAGACCCAGCCGCGCCACCCCTCCATGCTGAACGCCGCCGCGATGATGGCGTCCTTGGAGAAGTAGCCGGACAGGAACGGGAAGCCGATCAGGGCCAGGTAGCCGAGCCCCCAGGTGACGAAGGTGATCGGCATCTTCTTCGCGAGGCCGCCCATCCGCCGGATGTCGCCCTCGTCGTTCATGCCGTGCATGACCGAACCGGCGCCGAGGAAGAGGCCCGCCTTGAAGAAGCCGTGCGTGAGCAGGTGCATGATGCCCAGCGCGTAGCCGATCGGGCCGAGGCCGACGGCGAGGATCATGTAGCCGATCTGGCTGACCGTCGAGTAGGCCAGCACCTTCTTGAAGTCGTCGTAGGCGCAGCCGATGACGCAGCCGATCAGCAGCGTCACCCCGCCGATGATCATGACGACGAGGCGCCCGTCCTCGGACAGGTTGTAGATCGGGTTCGAGCGGGCGATGAGGTACACGCCCGCGGTCACCATCGTGGCCGCGTGGATCAGGGCCGAGACCGGCGTGGGGCCGGCCATGGCGTCGGGGAGCCACGCCTGGAGCGGGAACTGGCCGGACTTGCCGCACGCGCCGAGCAGCAGCAGGAGCGTGATGGCCAGCACCTCGGCCGAGGACAGCTCGCCGACGCGGGCGAAGACCTCGGTGTACTGGGTGGTGCCCAGCTCCTTGAACATGATGAAGATGGCGATCGCGAGGCCCAGGTCGCCGACCCGGTTCATCAGGAACGCCTTCTTCGCGGCCGACGCCGCCTCCGGCTTGTGCTGGTACCAGCCGATGAGCAGGTAGGAGGCGAGGCCCACGCCCTCCCAGCCGAAGTACAGCGTCACGAAGCCGTTGCCCAGCACCAGCAGGAGCATCGCGGCGACGAAGAGGTTCAGGTAGGCGAAGAACCTCCGCCGCCCGGCCTCGTGCGCCATGTAGCCGATCGAGTAGACGTGGATCAGCGACCCGACACCGGTGATCAGCAGCACGAACGTCAGCGACAGCGGGTCGAGGCGCAGCCCGAACTCCACGTCGAGCGCTTCGACCGGGATCCAGTCGAACAGGTGGACCTCGGTGCTGCGGTTCTCCGGGCCCTGGCCCAGGACGTCGAAGAACAGCGCGACGCCGTACGCGAACGCGGCGATCACGGTGGCGCAGCCCAGCAGGTGGCCCCACTTGTCGGTGCGCTTGCCACCGACGAGCAGCACCAGCGCGCCGAACGCCGGGAGGGCGAGCAACAGCCAGGCGAGACTCCCGATCCCGCTGGCGACAACAGGTTCCGTCACCGGTGACCCCTCAGTACTTCAGCAGGTTGGAATCGTCGACCGAGGCCGAGCGACGCGTCTTGAAGATCGCCATGATGATCGTCAGGCCGACCACGACCTCGGCCGCGGCCACGACCATCACGAAGAACGCCATGACCTGGCCGTCCAGCCCGCCGTTGATGCGGGCGAACGTGACCAGGCTGAGGTTCACCGCGTTGAGCATCAGCTCCACGCACATGAACACCACGATGGCGTTGCGCCGCACCAGAACGCCGACCGCGCCGAGGCTGAACAGCAGCGCGGACAGCAGCAGGTAGTACGTAGGGGTCACGACGACTCTCCCTTGAGCGCGCGCGCGTCGGGCTCGTGCCCGGTGCCGGACACCTCCGCCACGTCATCGTCGAGACGTTCCCTGGCGGTCGTCTCGATCAGCTCGGACAGGGACTCGGCGGCGACCGAGCCGTCCGGCAGCAGGGCGGGCGTGGCCACCGAGTTGGCGGTGGCGAACACGCCGGGGCCGGGCAGCGAGCCGGGGCGGTCGCCGCGGAAGCGCTCCTCGACCAGCTCGCGCTGCGTCTTCTTCACCGCGGTGGTGCGGGAGGCGAAGGCCAGCACCATCGCGCCGACCGCGGCCGTGATCAGCAGGGCGGAGGTCAGCTCGAACGGGAACAGGTAGTCGGTGAACAGCGCCTCGCCGATGTTGGCGACGTTCCCGCCGTTCGTGCTGTTCTGCTCGGCCAGGCCGATCGCGTCCACGTCGGTGAGCGCGCGGGCCAGCGAGCCGACCACGAGGGCGGCGAAGCCGATGCCGAGCGCGGTGGCGGCCAGGCGCTGGCCGCGCAGCACCTCGACGACGGAGTCCGAGCTGTCCCGGCCGACCAGCATCAGCACGAACAGGAACAGCATCATGATCGCGCCGGTGTAGACGATGATCTGCACGAAGCCGAGGAACGGCGCCTGCTGGACCATGTAGAGCACGCCGAGGCTGAGCATGGTGAGCACGAGCCACAGCGCGGAGTGCACCGCGTTGCGGGCGAACAGCATGCCCAGCGCGCCGGCCAGGGCCAGCGGGCCGAGCACCCAGAACGCGACGGCCTCACCCGTGGTGATGGTGTCGACCGCGCGCTGGACGGCGTCGGGCTGCTGGAGCAGGAACGACGTGGGGCTCACTTCGCCGCCTCCTCGGGCCCTGTCTCGACGGTCTGCCCGGCCGGCACGCCGGCGGCCTTGGCGAGCTGCGGCCCGTTCACGTAGTAGTCCTGCTCGTTCTCGCCCAGCCGCATCGGGTGCGGCGGCTGCTCCATGCCGGCCAGCAGGGGCGCGAGCAGGTCCTCCTTGGTGAAGATCAGCTTCTGCCGGGAGTCGTCGGCCAGCTCGTACTCGTTGGTCATGGTGAGCGAGCGGGTCGGGCACGCCTCGATGCACAGGCCGCAGCCGATGCAGCGCAGGTAGTTGATCTGGTAGTCGGCGCCGTAGCGCTCACCCGGGGAGTAGCGCTCCTCCTCGGTGTTGTCGCCGCCCTCGACGAAGATCGCGTCCGCCGGGCACGCCCAGGCGCACAGCTCGCAGCCGACGCACTTCTCCAGCCCGTCCGGGTGCCGGTTGAGCTGGTGGCGGCCGTGGAACCGCGGCGCGGTGACCTTCTTGACCTCGGGGTACTCCTCGGTGACGACCTTCTTGAACATGGTGCCGAAGGTGACGCCGAAACCCTTGACTGGATCAAAGACCCCCATCGCCGGCCTCCTTTCCCGCCGAGGTGGACGTGACTGACGCCGGTTCCCTGGTCTGGTCCGTGGTCGGCAGCTCCGCGACCGGCACCTGCCGGCGCGGCGGGGCCTTCGGGACCTGGAGGTCCAGCGGGGGCACCGGGAAGCCGCCGCCGGTGAGCGGGACGGCGTCGGGGTCGTGCGGCTCCCGCTTGTCGGGGAGCAGGAACGCGATCAGCAGCACGATCGCGAGGACCGAGCCGATCACGATGAGCGCGGTGGAGGTGTCGAGGCCGCTGTTGGCCTCCCACTCCTGGCGCAGGTAGCGGGCGAAGGCCACCGCGACGAACCAGACCAGGGCGATCGGGACCAGGAACTTCCAGCCCAGCCGCATGAACTGGTCGTAGCGCAGGCGGGGCAGCGTGCCGCGCAGCCAGATGAACAGGAACAGGAAGCCCAGCGTCTTGACCACGAACCAGAGCAGGCCGAACCAGCCGCTGTTGAGCAGGTGGTCGTCGCCGACGAACGGGAACTTCCAGCCGCCCAGGAACAGCGTGGTGGCCAGCGCCGAGACGGTGACCATGTTGACGTACTCGGCGAGGAAGAACAGCGCGAACTTCAGCGAGCTGTACTCGGTGTGGAAGCCGCCGACCAGCTCCGACTCGGCCTCGGGGAGGTCGAACGGGGCGCGGTTGGTCTCGCCGACCATCGACGTGACGTAGATGAGGAAGCTGACCGGCAGCAGGTAGAAGTACCAGCCGCTGGACTGCGACTCGACGATGTCGGAGGTGGACAGCGAGTGCGAGTGCATGACGACCGCGACGATCGACAGGCCCATCGCGATCTCGTAGGAGATCACCTGCGCGGCCGAGCGCAGCGCGCCCAGCAGCGGGTAGGGCGAGCCGGACGCCCAGCCGGACAGCACGATGCCGTACACGCCCAGCGAGGAGCAGGCCAGCACGACCAGCACGCCGACCGGCAGGTCGACGAGCTGGAGGGCGGTGCGCTCGCCGAAGATCGAGACCTCGCCGCCGATCGGGATGACCGAGAAGGCGACGAACGCGGGGATGCAGGAGATCACCGGGGCGAGGAAGAACACCCACTTGTCCGCCAGGACCGGGCGGATGTCCTCCTTGAACGCCAGCTTGAGGCCGTCGGCGAGCGACTGGAGCCAGCCGTTCGGCCCGACCCGGTTGGGACCGGGCCGCTGCTGCATCCGGGCGACGACCTTGCGCTCCCAGTTGATCATGAACAGGGTCATGACGACGAGGAACGCGAAGATCCCGACGACCTTGACGACGATCAGCCAGAGCGGGTCGTCGGCGATCAGTTCTGCGGTGCTCATGCCTTGCCTCCGGGCGAGGTGATCTTCTCCGCGGTGCCCGTGACGACCGGCGCGACCGCGACCACGGAGCCGTGCCCCGCGACCAGGTTGCGCCGCACGGTGACCGCGCCCGAGTTGCCGGGCAGCCACACGACGCCGTCGGGCAGGTCGGCCGCCTCGACGGGCAGCACCACCTCGCCCCGGTCGGTGGAGACGGTGATCTCGCCGCCCGGGTGGACGCCCAGGTGCGCGGCCGTGGCGGCGGACAGCTTGGCCACCACCGGGCGCGCGGTGCCCGCCAGGTTCGGCTCGTCGTCCTGCAGCGAGCCGTTGTCCAGCAGGCGGCGCCAGGTGGCGAGGACCGCCTGGCCCTCCCGGGGCTGGGTCAGCAGCGGCGCCGGGACGGTCGGCGCGGGCGCGGTCACCGCGGCCGTGCCGAGGCGGGCCAGGTCGGCCGCGGCGGACGCCGGGGTCTGCGTGAACAGGTCCGCGTCCATCTCCACGGCCAGCGTGTCCAGCACCCGGCAGTCCGGCAGCGCGCCGGTGCCCTCCAGCGTGGTGCTGAACGGGCGGGGGCGGCCCTCCCAGTTGAGGTAGCTGCCCGCCTTCTCCACGGCCGGGGCGACCGGGAGCACGACGTCGGCGCGCGCGGTGACCGCGCTGTGCCGCAGCTCCAGGCTGACCACGAACCCGGCGAGGTCGAGCGCGCGCTCGGCCAGCCCCGGGTCCGGCAGGTCGGACGGGTCGACGCCGCCGACGACCAGCGCGTCCAGGCCACCGCTCGCGGCGGCGGTCAGGATGCCCGCGGTGTCGCGGCCGGCCCGCACGGGCAGCGCGCCCGCGTCCAGGCCCCACGCCGCCTCGACCTCGGCACGCGCCGCCGCGTCGCCGACCGGGCGACCGCCCGGCAGCAGCGTGGGCAGCAGGCCCGCTTCGAGGGCGCCGCGCTCACCGGCCCGGCGGGGCACCCAGGCGACCTTCGCACCGGTGCGCCCGGCCAGCGCCGCGACCGCGGAGAACAGGCCCGGGACCTCGGCGGCGCGCTCGCCGACCAGGATCACCGCGCCCGGCTTCGACAGGTCCTCGACCACGTCGGCGGCGTGCTCGGGCAGCGCGTTGAGCGCCGACGGCTCCTGGCCGGGGACGCACGCGAGCAGCACGCCGTTGGTCTTCTCGACCGCCGGGGTCGTGAACTGGCCCAGGTGGAACACCCTGGTCCGGTTCTTGCGGGCGGCCTTGCGGAGCCGCAGGAAGACGATCGGCGACTCCTCCTCCGGCTCGAACGCCACCAGCAGCGCGGCCGGGGCGGACTCGATCGACGCGTAGGTCACGCCGCCGTTGTCCGGGTTCGAGCCCAGCACCGAGGCGGTCAGGAACTCCAGCTCCTCGGCCGAGTGGGCGCGGGCGCGGAAGTCGACGTCGTTGGTGCGCAGCGCGATCCGGGCGAACTTCGAGTACGCGTAGGCGTCCTCGACGGTGAGCCGGCCACCGGCCAGCACGCCGACGCCCTTGCCGTCGCGGGCCTTCGCCAGGCCCTCGGCCGCGCGCTGGAGCGCCTCGGTCCAGGACGTCTCGCGCAGCTCGCCGGTCGCCTCGTCGCGCACCAGCGGGCGGCGGACGCGGTCCTCGGCCGTGGCGTAGCGGAACGCGAAGCGGCCCTTGTCGCAGGTCCACTCCTCGTTGACCTCGGGCTCGTCGGCCGCCAGCCGGCGCTGCACCTTGCCGCGCCGCCAGTCGGTCCGCGTGGCGCAGCCCGACGAACAGTGCTCGCAGACGCCCGGCGTGGACACCAGGTCGAACGGGCGGGCGCGGAACCGGTACGCGGCGCTGGTCAGCGCGCCCACCGGGCAGATCTGGATGGTGTTGCCGGAGAAGTAGGACTGGAACGGCTTCTCCTGCGCCACGCCGACCTGCTGCTGCGAACCGCGTTCCAGCAGCTCGATGAACGGGTCGCCGGCGATCTGCGCCGAGAACCGCGTGCAGCGCTGGCACAGCACGCACCGCTCCCGGTCCAGCAGCACCTGCGTGGAGATCGGGATCGGCTTCGGGAACGTCCGCTTGTGCTCGTGGAAGCGGGAGTCCGCGCGGCCGTGCGCCAAGGCCTGGTTCTGCAACGGGCACTCGCCGCCCTTGTCGCAGATCGGGCAGTCCAGCGGGTGGTTGATGAGCAGCAGCTCCATCACGCCCTGCTGCGCCTTGTCCGCCACCGGCGAGGACAGCTGCGTCTTGACGACCATGCCGTCGGCGACCGTCATCGTGCAGCTGGCCTGCGGCTTCGGCATCGGCCGGCCGCCCATCTCCACCTCGACCAGGCACTGCCGGCAGGCGCCCGCGGGCTCCAGCAGCGGGTGGTCGCAGAAGCGCGGGATGACGGTGCCGAGCCGTTCCGCGGTGCGGATCAGCAGCTCGCCCTTGGGCGCGACGACCTCGACGCCGTCGATGACGAGCTTCACGTGGCCCTCGGGGACCACCAGCTCCGTGCTCTTGTCAGGGGCGATCGTCATGCGCCAGCACCTGCCAACACCTTGGAGTTCTGGTCGCACAGGGCCAGGAACTCGTCCTTGAAGTACTTGATGCCGCTGGTGATCGGGCTGACCGCGCCGTCACCGAGGGCGCAGAACGAACGGCCCAGGATGTTGTCGCAGACGTCCAGCAGCGTGTCGATGTCACTGGCCGTGCCGTTGCCCGCGACCATCCGCTGCAGGATCTGCACGAGCCAGTAGGTGCCCTCGCGGCACGGCGTGCACTTGCCGCACGACTCGTGCTTGTAGAACTCGGTCCACTTCATGACCGCCCACGGCACGGACACCGTCTCGTTGAAGATCTGGAGCGCGGTGGTGCCGAGCATCGAGCCCGCCTCGGCCGCGCCCTCGAAGTCCAGCGGCACGTCCAGGTGCTCCGCGGTGAACAGCGGGGTGGACGAGCCGCCCGGCGTCCAGAACTTCAGCGGGACGCCGTCCTTCATGCCGCCCGCCATGTCCAGCAGCTCGCGCAGCGTGACGCCCATCGGGGCCTCGTACTGGCCGGGGCGCTCGACGTGGCCGGACAGGGAGAAGATCTTCGGGCCCGGGGACCGCTCGCGGCCCATGGTGCGGAACCAGTCCGCGCCGCCGTTGACGATGTACGGGACGCTGGCGATCGTCTCGACGTTGTTCACCACGGTCGGCGAGGCGTACAGGCCGGAGGTCGCCGGGAACGGCGGCTTGAGCCGCGGCTGGCCGCGACGGCCCTCCAGCGAGTCGAGCAGCGCCGTCTCCTCGCCGCAGATGTACGCGCCGGCGCCGGCGTGCACGACCAGGTCGAGGTCGAAGCCCGAGCCCAGGACGTCCTTGCCCAGGTACCCGGCCTCGTACGCCTCGCGCACGGCGGCGTGCAGCCGGCGGATGACGTGCAGCACCTCGCCGCGCACGTAGATCGCGGCGAAGTTCGCCCGGATCGCGTACGAGGTGATGATGATGCCCTCGATCAGCGAGTGCGGGTCCGCCATCATCAGCGGGATGTCCTTGCAGGTGCCCGGCTCGCCCTCGTCGGCGTTGATGACGAGGTAGTGCGGCTTGCCGTCGTTCTGCGGGATGAAGCCCCACTTCATGCCGGTGGGGAAGCCCGCGCCGCCGCGCCCGCGCAGCCCGGAGTCCTTGCACTGCTGGATCAGCTGGTCCGGGTGCGCGGTCAGCGCCTTGCGCAGCGCCGTGTACCCCTCCAGCTGCTCGTAGGTCCTCAGCGTCCACGAGCGCGGCGACAGCCAGCGCTTGGTGAGGACGGGAGTCAAGGAATCAACCACGTCGACCTCCCCCTACTTCTTTTCCGGCAGCGGCGGGAACTCCGCGTTGTCCGGCATCGCCGGAGCCGTCCACCCGCGCTCGGCGGCCAGGGCCGCGCCGCGCACCGTCTCGGGGGCGGCCGACGGGCCGTCCAGGTCCGCCTCCCGGCCCTCGAAGAACCCGGCCAGCTGGAGCTCCGCCTGGCGGAAGTCCGTCAGCGGCGCGCCGCGCGTCGGGTGGGGCTTCTCCCCCGCCTGGAGGGACTTGACCAGCTCCAGCGCCTTCTCGGGCGTCTGGTTGTCGAAGTACTCGTAGTTCACCTGGAGCACCGGGGCGAGGTCGCACGCGGCGAGGCACTCGGCGTGCTCCAGCGTGATCGAACCCGGCGCGCCCGGCTCGCCCGAGGTCTCCTCGTGGCCGAGCGGCCTGCCGTTCGAGCCCAGGTGCTCGCGCAGCCCCGCGTAGATCGCGTCACCGCCGAGGGCGGCGCACAGGGTGTTCGTGCAGACGCTCACCAGGTGCTCGCCGCACGGGCGGCGCTTGTACATGGTGTAGAACGTCGCGACCGCGCTGACCTCGGCGTTGCTCAGGTCGAGCTGGTCGGCGCAGAACGTGATGCCCGCCTGGCTGACGTACCCCTCGACCGACTGCACGAGGTGCAGCATCGGCAGCAGCGCGGAGCGGGCCACCGGGTAGCGGGCGATGATCGCCCGCGCCCTGGCCGCGGTCTCCTCGTCGAACACGCTCGTGTCGACGTGGCCCTCGGTCGCGGTGGCCTGCGTCGCCACCGGGTCCAGCGGCGAGGCCGCGAGGACGTTCTCGGGAGTGCTCATCGGTCACAACCACCCATCACCGGGTCGATAGAGGCCACCGCGGCGATGACGTCGGCGACCATGCCGCCCTCGCACATCGCGGGCATCGACTGGAGGTTCACGAAGCTGGGTTCGCGCACGTGGACGCGCATCGGCCGGGTGCCGCCGTCGGAGACGACGTGGTAGCCCAGCTCGCCGCGCGGCGACTCGATCGGCACGTACACCTGGCCCGCCGGCACCGCGAAACCCTCGGTGACCAGCTTGAAGTGGTGGATCAGGGACTCCATGGACTGGCCCATGATCTTGCGGACGTGCTCCAGCGAGTTGCCCATGCCGTCGGCGGCGATGGTCAGCTGCGCGGGCCAGGCCACCTTGGCGTCCTCGACCATGACCGGTCCGGGCACGAGGTTGTCCACGGCCTGCCGGATGATCCTGAGCGACTGGTGCATCTCCTCCAGGCGCAGCCGGTAGCGCGCGAAGGAGTCGGCCGCGTTCGACGTGGGCACGTCGAAGTCGTAGTTCTCGTAGCCGCAGTAGGGGTCGACCTTGCGCAGGTCCCACGGCAGGCCCGCGGAGCGCAGGATCGGACCGGTGATGCCGAGCGCGAGGCAGGCGTCCACCGGCAGGTAGCCGACGCCCTCCAGCCGGTTGCGCCAGATCGGCTGGCCGGTGAGCAGCTTGTCGTAGTCGGGCAGCCGGGAGTCCATCACCTTGATGAAGTCCGCGATCTTCTGCTCCGCGCCCTGCGGCAGGTCCTGCGCGAGGCCGCCGGGGCGGATGAACGCGTGGTTCATCCGCAGTCCGGTGAGGAACTCCAGCAGGTGCAGGACCTCCTCGCGCTCGCGGAAGCCCGACGTCATGCCGGTGAGCGCGCCCAGCTCCATGCCGCCGGTGGCCAGCGCCACCAGGTGCGAGGAGATCCGGTTCAGCTCCATCAGGACGACCCGGATCACCTGCGCGCGCTGCGGCACGGTGATGCCGAGCAGCTTCTCGACCGCCATGCAGTACGCGGCCTCGTTGTGCAGCGGCGCCAGGTAGTCCATGCGCGTCACGAAGGTGACGCCCTGGGTCCAGTTCCGGTACTCGACGTTCTTCTCGATGCCGGTGTGCAGGTAGCCGATGACGCTGCGGGCCTGGGTGACGGTCTCGCCCTCCAGCTCCAGCACCAGGCGCAGCACGCCGTGCGTCGACGGGTGCTGCGGACCCAGGTTCATGATGATGCGCTCGTCACCCGCGGCCTCGGCCAGCACCTCGTCCCAGTCGCCGCCGGTCACCGTGTAGACGGTGCCCTCGGTCGTCTGCCGGGCCCCCGCGTAGGAGTCCGGGTTCGGGGTGGTGCGGTTGGCCTCGTACGAGTCGCTGTCACGGCCGGCCGCGCTGGTGTCGGTGCCCGTGTTCACGTCGGAAAGACGTTCGGTCATGAGTAGGACCGCCTCTGGTCTGGCGGGGGGATCTCCGCGCCCTTGTACTCCACCGGGATGCCGCCGAGCGGGTAGTCCTTGCGCTGCGGGTGGCCGTCCCAGTCGTCCGGCATGAGGATCCGGGTCAGGCCCGGGTGGCCGTCGTAGACGATGCCGAACATGTCCCAGGTCTCGCGCTCCTGCCAGTCCGCGGTCGGGTACACCGACACCAGGCTGGGGACGTGCGCGTCGTCCACGTCGACCGCGACCTCCAGCCGGATGCGCCGGCGGTAGGTCATCGAGGTCAGGTGGTAGACGGAGTGCAGCCGCTGCGCGACGTCCGTGCCGTAGTCCACGCCGGACACCGAGCTGCACAGCTCGAAGCGCAGCGCCGGGTCGTCGCGGAGGATGCGGGCCACCTCGACCAGGTCGTCGCGGCGCAGGTAGAAGGTGATCTCGCCGCGGTCGACGGTGATCTGCTGGACCGTGTCGGCCGGCAGCCCCTTCTCCCGGATGGCGGCGAGCAGCTCGTCGGCGACCTCGTCGAACCAGCCGCCGAAGGGCCGCTCGGAGGGCGCGGCGACGTGGGCGGGCAGCCGCAGGCCGCCGAAGCCCGACGTGTCACCGGAGCCGGAGGTGTTGAACATGCCCCGGCGCGCCCGGCCCGCGGCGACACCGCCGCGCGCCTGGTGCTCCTCGTGCTGGGCCTCGCTCATGGTCGACGAGCTGAGGGCCTCGCCGTTGTCCGGGGTGCCCGCGCCGGGGGTCTTGGCGACCTCGCCCGGCGCGTTCCTGTCCTCGGCGCTGTTCTCGTTGGGCATACCGCTCACTTCTTCGCAAAGCGCTGGGACGACGGGATCAGCTCGGTGCGGTGGCCCTGCTCGGCCAGCAGCGCGGCGCGGGCCGGGCCCAGCGGCTCGTCCATGATCTTCGCGTGGATCTTGAGGATCGCGTCGATCAGCATCTCCGGCCGCGGCGGGCAGCCGGGCAGGTACATGTCGACCGGCACGACGTGGTCCACGCCCTGCACGACCGCGTAGTTGTTGAACATGCCGCCGGAGGAGGCGCACACGCCCATGGCCAGCACCCAGCGCGGCTCGGGCATCTGGTCGTAGATCTGCCGCAGCACCGGGGCCATCTTGTTGGTGACCCGGCCCGCGACGATCATCAGGTCGGCCTGGCGCGGCGAGGCCCGGAAGACCTCCATGCCGAAGCGCGCGAGGTCGTACCGCGGGGCGCCGGTGGTCATCATCTCGATGGCGCAGCAGGCCAGGCCGAAGGTCGCCGGCCACAGCGAGGACTTGCGGGTCCAGTTGACCAGCTTCTCGACGCTGGCCAGCATGATGCCGTTCGGGAGCTTCTCCTCGAGGCCCATGGTCTTCCCCCTCAGTTCCAGTCGAGGCCGCCGCGACGCCAGACGTAGGCGTACGCGAAGCCGACCGTGGCGACGAACAGTGCGATCTCCACCAGGCCGAACAGGCCCAGCCGGTCCGCGGAGACCGCGAACGGGTAGAGGAAGACCATTTCGATGTCGAACAGGATGAACAGCATCGCCGTGAGGTAGTAGGCGACCGGCATGCGGCCACCGCCCACCACGGGTTGCGGCGACGGCTCGATGCCGCACTCGTAGGCGTCCAGCTTCGCGCGGTTGTACCGGCGGGGGCCGATGTACGGCGCGGCCGTCACCGAGAACAGCGCGAAGGCGCCGGCGAGGGCGAACATCAATACGAGGGGGAGGTAAGCGTCCAGCACTCTCCGTCGTCCTTTCCTCGCTGTCGCGGTGGTGGTGCACCGCTGACCGTTGCGCACCCTATGGGGTGTTCTTGCGCCCTCCGGGAGTTAGGCACGCCTAACAATCCGCAGGTCGCTTGTGAAACACTTCACAAGGCATCACAGCCGGTTGTGAACTGATTCACAAGACCTGCGGGCCAGTGTAGAACGTCACACAGAGGCGTGACACACACCCCCCACACCGTTCCTGACCTGGGCTTACGCGGTGTAGATCACCAGTTGGGACGGTCGGGGGTGAACGGGAGCACACTGAATACGAAACAGCGCCGTCCCGAAGGACGGCGCTGAGACGTTCGAGTGACGGAGATTAGGCCGTTGGGGTGACCTTCGTGGCGGCGGTGATGATGCGGTCGAACGAGTCACCGTCCTTCGGGTCGTACAAACCGGCCAGCAGCTTGAGCACCAGCTTCATCAGGGTCTTGCGGGGCAGCCCGTACTTGGTCGCCGTGCGCATGATCGTGGGGTTGCCGATGAGCTTGCTGAAGACGTTGCCGAGCCGGTAGTAGCTGCCCAGGGCCTGTTCGATGCGCACCGGGTAGCCGTGCAGCGCGCGCTCGCGGCTCGCGCCCCCGCGGGCCAGGGCCTGCACGGCGCTCTCGGCGGCGATCCGCGCCGACTCCATGGCGTAGCCGATGCCCTCGCCGTTGAACGGGTTCACCATGCCGCCCGCGTCACCCACCAGGAGCAACCCGTCCCGGTAGTGCGGCTTCCGGTTGAGGCCCATCGGCAGGGCCGCGCCGCCGATCTTGCCGGTGGCGTTCTCCTCGCGGAAGCCCCACTCCTCCGGGGTGCCGTCGAGCCAGCTCTTGAGCAGCGCGCGGTAGTCGGTGGTGCCGTACGCCTTCGACGTGCTGAGGATGCCCAGGCCGACGTTCACCGTGCCGTCGCCCATGCCGAAGATCCAGCCGTAGCCGGGCAGCAGCACGTCGTTCTGGCGGTCCCACAGCTCCAGGTGCGACTCCAGGTAGTCGTCCTTGGTGCGCGGGCTGGCGTAGTAGCGGCGGACCGCGACGCCCATCGGCTTCGCGTCGTCCTTCTGGATGCCGACGCTCAGCGCGAGGCGGGCGGACACGCCGTCGCAGGCCAGGACCAGCGGCGCGCGGTAGGTCACCGGCTCCTTGCCCGGTCCCTGCTTCGCCTGCACGCCGACCACGCGGCCGTTCTCCACGAGCGCGCCCGTGACGGTGGTCTGCTCGTGCATCCGGGCGCCCGCCGCGACGGCGGCCTTCGCCAGCATCTCGTCGAAGTCCTGCCGGGGGCGCACCACGCCGTAGGGCGGGAACGTGGCCAGCTCGGGCCAGTCCAGCTCCAGCGTCACCCCGCCGCCGACCACCCGCAGGCCGCGGTTGTGCAGCCAGCCGGCCTCTTCCCGGGTGTCGATGCCCAGGTCGATCAGCTGCTTCACGCCGCGCGGCGTGAGGCCGTCACCGCAGACCTTCTCGCGGGGGAAGGTGCTCTTCTCCAGCAGCACCACGTCCAGGCCGGCCCGTGCCAGGTAGGTGGCCGCGGTGGACCCCGCGGGCCCCGCGCCGACCACGATCACCTCGGCGTCCTCGCCTGCCTTGCGGCGGCTGGGAGTCGTCATCCCCGCTCCTTGTGCCCGTGTTCACAAAGTCCCACCCGAGTCTACTTGCGCCTCCCTGAGACCCCCACCACCCGCGAGAGTCCAACGCTCAGACCCCGAGAGTCCAA